>WTHY01000036.1 GCA_011522945.1 Alphaproteobacteria bacterium | reverse complement strand
GTTGTTGCCCAACCTGACCCGGTCTGGGGGGAAAGCCCTTGCGCTTTTGTAGAGTTGGCTCCAAATCAAACAGTTGACGCAGAAATGCTCTCAGATTTTTGTAAAAGCCGCATGGCAGGGTTTAAACGGCCAAAACGATTTATATTTGGACCTCTGCCGAAAACATCTACTGGAAAAATCAGGAAGAATATCTTGCGTGATACCGCACGTCTTTCTGCAGAGTCCGAAGCAAAATAGAATCTTAAGGAATAGGGTTTATGTCTGATTATGTTGCAAAATTACACTGGACGCTTGGCAAGGATACGCTTGCGGCAGGACAGTATAATACTAATCACCGGATGAAATTTTCTGGTGGCCTCGAAGCGATTATGACATCTGCACCAGATTGGGGTGGGGATGCACGATATGTAAATCCAGAAGAAGCTATGGCTGCTGCACTTAGCTCCTGTCATATGATGACGTTTCTAGCGCTCTGTGCAAAAGCAGGCTGGAAGCTGACCAGTTATGAAGATAGAGCTGTCGCGCGTTTGGGGAAAACGCCAGATGGCCGCATGCGTGTTGAGAGCATCACGCTGCATCCTGAAATGGGCTTTGAGGCGGGGCATGAAATCGAAAAGTCAGAGTTAGAAAAAATGCATGAGCGTGCGCATAGATATTGTTTTGTTGCAAATGCGCTGAGCTGTGAAATGCAAGTGGTTTTATAGCACAAACGCTATCGTCATATTAACAGTTGCACAAAGCGCTATCTATTTCGCGCCAGAATAGTCTAAGCTGTGTCTGTAGCCTAGATATAGTCTGGTTATTAAGCCTACCTGTGGAGCTGCAGGATTGCTATTCCAGGAAATGCTGAGTCGGGAGTAAATAATGCCAAGCCGCGCAGATAATCTTAAAGGTGCGCTTTTTATGCTGGCGGGCATGTTTGTGTTTTCTGCTGTTGACGCGCAGGCGAAATATCTTACCCAGACTATGCCGCCAATGCAGATTGTATGGGTGCGGCAAGTCGGTCTATTTCTTGGTGTTTTACTGTTACTCGGTCTTCGCGGCTCAAGCATATTGCAAACACAGTTTCCAAAACTGCAAATGCTTCGAGGCATTTGTGCTGCTGCATCAGCTGCTTTATTTATTCTAGGGCTGAATTTTGTGCCGTTGGCAGACGCAGTATCTGTAACGTTCGTCGCGCCGCTGGTTGTGACAATGATGGGGGCGCTTATCTTAGGGGAGCATGTCGGGTTCCACAGATGGACAGCCACTTTGATCGGGTTTCTGGGCACGCTAATCGTTATCAGACCAGGTTTTGAGACGTTTCACCCCGGATTATTATTACCCTTAATAGCAGCCTGTTTTTTTGCTGCGCGTCAGATTATCTCTCGCTATATCGGCAGCACTGATAAAACAGAAACAACTATCACCTATACAGCGATAACAGCATTTCTAATTTTGAGTATTTTTGCGCCTTTTGTCTGGGAACCTATTGAGACGAATACGCAGATTATAGTGCTGATAACAATGTCTATTATGGCCGCTTTTGGAGAGCTTCTTGTCATTAAAGCTCTTGAGGTAGGTATGGCCGTTATTGTCTCGCCTTTGCATTACACCCTAATCATTTGGGGTAGCTTTTATGGCTATGTCATCTTTGGACAATTTCCAGACCTGCTGACATGGGTTGGTGCGAGCGTTATCATTCTGTCAGGTCTCTATATATTACATCGTGAACGCATACGTAGCAGCGCTGATGAGGTACGTTAATTGTAGCTTACTGAGATAGCATCACGAGCCTCGCACCGCTCAACAGTCTAGATAGTGGCCCATAGGATAGGCTAAGCGTCGGAAAATTGAGACCAATGAAAGCGCCAATCAACCAGAGAGATTAGGCATCCTGATTTAGCGCATCCATGGTCGGTATTTGTTCCTCTCGCTTGGCGATATAGGCAAGTAGGGCCTCATTAATACCGGGGTCCAGCGCAGGCTGTTCGTAGGAATCTAGCATATTTCGTGCTGTCTGCAATGCCCGTGAGGTTATATCCTGCTCACCCTCTGCTGCCCATTGCTCATAGGAATTATTGTCGAAGAGGCGCGGCATAAAAAAGGCTTGCTCAAAATTCTCCTGCGTGTGCGGATGGCCAAGATAATGACCACCAGGACCAACATCCCGCACAGCTGCTAGCGCTTCATCAAAATCATCCCAGCGCAAGCCTTCTGCCATTCTGTAGCCCATAGCGCATTGTTCTGCATCAACAATGAATTTGGCTATAGAACAATGCATGCCAGCCTCATTCCAACCAGCTGAATGCCAGATATAATTGGCACCAGATAGCAAAACTGCCATCAATGTGGTTGCAGATTCATACCCAGACTGCGCATCTAATGTCTTTGCACCGCCAAGCGTATTTGATGTCCGCCATGGTATGTTATAATGGCGGGCCATCTGGCCTATCATGAAATTCATCAAGCTAATCTCAGGTGTGCCTGCCATTGGCGCGCCTGATTGCATAGACACAGTAGATAAATAATGGCCATAAATGGCCGGGCAGCCTTTGCGTATGACCTGTGTATAAGCAAGTGCTGAGAGCGCTTCTGCATTTAACTGTGCCACGGTTGGCACGGTTGATGCCGGTGTATTAGCGCCACCCAGAACAAAGGGTGAGCATAATACAGGCTGATTGCGTCTATTAAAGGCACGCATGGCGCTTAACATGGTTTCATCCCATACAAGTGGTGAATTTCCATTGCAATTGCCAACAACCACCGGATGCGTTTCAAGGAAATCTTCACCAAATAAAATGGCACACATATCAAGAACATCCTCAGCATTTTTACCTGAGGTTGTCATGCCCATGAAAGTCTTGTCAGAGTGAATCATAGAAGAATAGGTGATGCGCAAATGCCTGTGTGACACAGGGTGGTCCATCGGCTCTACAATATGGTGCGCAGAGGAGTGCAAGGCTGGCAGCATGTGAGACAATTTATGGAACGTTGCTAGGTCATCTAACGTTGGCGCGCGACGCACATCATCTAAATCACGCAGATATGGTGCACCTGTCATAGGTACAAAGATTGAGTTTCTGCCGCCTAGAGACACAGATTTCTGTGGATTGCGGGCATGTAAAGTGATGTCAGATGGAATCGTGGAAATAAGCTCTTTTACCAAAGCGCGGTCTAGATGCACAGTTTCGCCGCGCACATCTGCTCCAATGCGCCGCCAATCATCAAGTGCTATGTCATCACGAAAGACAACGCCGACATCTTCTAAAATATCAAGAGATGCCTTGTCGATTTGCTCTATCTGATCTTGTGACATTGGCGATGTTAAGGGCAGCGTGCCAGTCAGATGTGGCAGCATCTCATGATTTGGTTTGGTGCGAAGTGCGCGTCGCTCACCTCTACCGCCACGACGCGCTGGCGCTTCTTGCAGGTCCACACTCATTTCATGCCCTCATTTGCCATTTACAGTGATAGTCTGACTCCACAAAGCCAGGATGGTTTCACTAAAATACATATTGTATACATCCGCATCATCATTTAGTGTTATAAAATTTGCAAGCGTAATTTGCGTTTGTTTTCATAGAAAATGGCTAGGCATATGACCCGTACCAAAGAGGATATCCTCAATATATTAAAGCATCAGATTATGATGCTCGAATTAGCACCTGGTGCACCACTTGATGAAGCGCGTCTCACTAGTCTTTTTAAGATATCACGCACACCCTTAAGAGATATATTGCGGCAACTGGCTGGCGATGGGTATGTGCGTATCTATAAAAATAGGGGTGCTGTTGTGGCGCCTATGGATGCGGTTAGCTTGCGGAATTTCTTCTTAACAGCGCCTATGATTTATGCGGCTACATCACGGCTTGCTGCGCAACTTGCTACAAAAAGTCAGATTGATGTTCTTGCCGCCACACAAAAGCGGTTCAAACAGGCTGTTGAGGCACAATCTGTTGAACAGATGGTCGTGTTAAATGATCAGTTTCATTACCAGATTGGTGAGATGGCAGATAATTCCTATCTAATGCCAAGTCTACAAAGATTACTGATGGAGCATGCTCGGATTGGTCAAACCTTCTGGCGGTCTGGTCCTGAGGGCATCACGCAAGATATTCAAGAGGCATGTGATCATCATGATCAGTTTATTGATATTTTTGCGAGCCATGATGAAGAGGCAGCAGTAGAGTTAACAATGGCACATTGGGAATTATCCCGTGCGAAAATGGATGAATTTATTCATCCAAATCCATTAGCATTAGATATTGAGATGGCCGGTTAGCGGCTTAGGATGATAAAGGCAAAAATTTATGGAATTTTACGGAATTTACACGCCGGTAATAACGCCACATTTTGATGATTTTACCATTGATGAGGATGGGTTTGCCGCAGTGATTGAGCACCTAATCGCAGAAGGTGTCCACGGTATTATCATTGCTGGCACAACCGGTGAGTATTATGCGCAATCAATGGAAGAGCGTGTGCGTATGCTCAATCTTGGTGTTGAGATTATCAATGGCCGTGTTCCAGCAATTGGTGGTACTGGCGCCATGCGTACAGAAGATTCCATCTATCTTGCAAAAGCTGCAAAATCAGCTGGTGTTGAGGCCATTCTTGTGGCAACGCCACCCTATTCTGTGCCAACGGGGCGCGAAAATGCGCTGCATGCGCTGAGTGTCGAACGTGCTGTTGATTTGCCTGTAATGCTCTATAATTACCCCGGCCGTATGGCTGCGGAAATGGATGAAGAATTTCTAGATCGTGTTGGTCAATCTGCCAATTTTAAAGCCATTAAGGAAAGCTCAGGCGATATTAACCGGGTGCATATGCTGGCGCGGCGCTACCCACATATAAGCCTTTCTTGTGGCATGGATGATCAGGCTCTTGAGTTTTTTGCATGGGGTGCACGCTCTTGGGTTTGTGCGGCGTCAAATTTTGCAGCAAAGGCGCATATAGCCTTATGGCAAGCTTGTGTTGTTGAAGGAAATTTCACCAAGGGCAGGCGCATTATGACAGCTATGTTACCTTTGATGCAGGTGCTAGAGCAGGGTGGGAAATTCATTCAATCGGTGAAATACGGGGTTTCACGCGCTGGCTTGCCAGCTGGTGTGCCGCGTCTGCCTTTAAAGCCGCTCAATAAGGATGAAAAGCGGACTCTTGATCAGGTGATCGACCGCATGAACAACACAATTGACCGCATTTTGGCGGAGGATGTTTAACGATTTCAGGCCGGCCAGGCTTTTGAGAAAAATCAATATCGGCACGATGAATGTGAAGGAAACAGTCTATGTCTGAACTTTTAACCAAAGATGACTATGTTGCGCTGGCAGAGGACCTGAAATTCCCATCTGCCTGTCATATTGACGGCAGTTTTCATGAGGCTAGCGGACCAGAGCTTGTTACATCAAATCCGGCGACAGGCGCGGTGCTGGCCAAAATAGCAATGGCAGATACAGCTGATGTTGATTTAGCGGTATCGAAAGCTAGGGAGGCCTTTGACCAGGGTGTCTGGTCTCAGATGCATCCATCTGCACGAAAAGAAATTCTCATTAAATTTGCAAAATTACTAAAGCGTAACCACCATCAGCTAGCTGTTATAGAAGCTCTGGACAGTGGTAAACCAATTGCTGATTGCGCAGAAATCGATCTGCCAGAAGCTATACACACAATCATTTGGCATGCCGAAGCTATAGACAAAATTTATGATGATGTTGCACCGTCGGGTAGTGATGCGCTAGCAGCTATTATACGTGAGCCTGTTGGTGTTGTCGGATGTGTTTTGCCATGGAATTTCCCGCTGCTGATGCTTGCTTGGAAGCTTGGGCCAGCTTTAGCAGCAGGCAATAGCCTTATCATTAAACCTGCGGAACAGACACCGCTAAGTGCCTTATATGTTGCCCAGCTTGCCGCAGAGGCTGGCGTGCCGCGTGGCGTGCTTCAAGTTTTGGTAGGTGATGGCCCAACTACAGGTCAGGCGCTTGGCCTGCATGCGGATATTGATATGATTTCCTTCACAGGATCAACAGAAACAGGCAAGAGGTTCCTTGGCTATTCAGCAGCGTCTAATATGAAGAAAATCACATTGGAATGTGGCGGCAAAAACCCAGCAATAGTTATGGATGATGCCGAAAATCTTGAGGCTGTTGCTGCCCATATTGCCAATGGCGCATTTTGGAACCTTGGTCAGAATTGTTCAGCTATTTCACGCCTGATTGTACAAAAGACTATTAAGCCACGTTTGATGGAAAAGCTGGCACAACATGTCAAAGAGTGGCGACAGGGCAATCCGCTTGACCCGGCAAATAGGCTTGGTGTGCTTATTGATGCTGAACATGGCGCAAAGGTGCAATCATATTTGGACATAGCCGCAAAAGAGAATGTTAATATTATTGCCAAATCATCCTATGACGGCATTGGGCCTGTGATTTACGATGTAGCAGATGCAGAATCTACACTAGCTGTTGAGGAAGTATTTGGACCTGTTTTATCTGTTATTACGGTTGAGAGTTTTGACGAGGCTGTGCAGATAGCCAACCGCACGGATTATGGTCTCGCTGCTAGTGTTTTCACATCGAATATCAAGCATGCGCTTCGCGCAGGCAGAGCAATTCGGGCAGGTACTGTAACAGTCAACAGCTATGGTGAGGGTGATATTTCCACTCCATTTGGCGGCTATAAGCAATCTGGCTTTGGCGGCCGTGATAATGGCTTAGCAGCGCATGATCAGTTTACTGAACTGAAAACATTATGGATTGACCTAAGCGATAATGCGCCTGATGACATATAATCTGGGCCAAGGCAGATAAAATGCAGCAAATTGTTAAAAAGCTACCGCGCGACCCAGGTCCTGCAGCCTGGAGTGCGATTCTAGGACCTGCTGCACAATATCCTGAAGCCGAGGGTGATTTTACAACGGACTGGTTGATTATCGGGGCTGGGTTTGCAGGCTTATCTGCAGCGAAACGTCTGACCGAATTGCGGGGCGGTGATACTGTGACGATACTGGATGCGACACGCATCGCTGACGGCCCGGCGGGGCGAAATTCAGGGTTTATGATTGACTTACCGCACGAGCTAGGCTCGGGCGGCTATGCGGCTGCATTGGATAGCGACAAAAAGCAGATTGCCCTAAACAGACACGCACAAGAATTTGCCAAAGCAAATGCAGAAGCCTATGGCATGCCTGAGGAAGCGGTTCGGCTAGTTGGGCGGATCAATGGCGCTGTGAATGCGCATGGCAAGCACCATAATGAGGCGTATGCTGCACATTTAGCAAATTTGGGAGAAGCATATACCCATTTATCAGCCGCTCAGATGCAGGAGATAACAGGGTCTGAATTTTATAGCTCTGGTCTGTTTATGCCTGGTGCAGTCATGTTGCAGCCTGCACTTTATATCCGGCAACTGGCCGAGGGTTTAACCACAAAAGAAGCGAAGCCACCACAAATCTTTGAAAATAGTCCGGCTATTGCCTTTGAACGGCAGGGTGGAAGTTGGGTTGTGACAACCCCAAAGGCAAAGATAACCGCAAAGACTGTTATTATGGCAGTCAATGGACATGCTGAGAGCTTTGGTTTTTTCAAGCAGAGGCTAATGCACGTTTTCACCTATGCGTCGATGACGGAGGCGCTAACCAGCGAACAGCAGGAACGCCTGGGTGGCGCAAAATCCTGGGGCATAACACCATCTGACCCCATGGGCTCGACTGTCAGGCGCCATGATGGCATTGGCGGGAACCGGATTGTGATCCGCAATCGCTGGACGTTTGATCCCTCTATGGAAGTCTCAAACAAACGTATTGCTGCATTTGGGCGCAACCATGACGCATCTTTTCGCGCTCGTTTCCCGATGTTAGATGATGTGAAGATGGCTTATCGTTGGTCGGGACGGCTTTGTTTATCACGTAATTCTGTACCGGCATTTGGAGAGGTTGAGGAGAATTGGTATTCTGCTTGTTGTCAAAATGGCCTTGGTACCGCTAAGGGCACGCTGGCAGGGATTGCAGCTATTGATTTGGCAACGCGTGCAAACTCGCCTATTGTTGATGATTTACTGTCTTATGAGCAGCCGCAATTATTACCGCCGCGCCCTCTATCTACCATTGGGGCTAATCTTGTGCTCCGCTGGCGTGAATTTAAGGCTGGTGCAGAAATTTAAACCTAAACCAGAGAGTGATGTTAAATGTATCTGGGCATCGATATTGGTACATCTGCTGTGAAGCTGCTGCTGGTTGATAATGCTGGCGCTATCATAGCGAGTGCATCATCACCGCTGGATGTTTCTCGCCCGCATACTGGCTGGTCAGAGCAGGACCCAGACTGGTGGTGGCAAGCGGTAGATGCCGCTGCGCTAGAGCTGCGAGCTAACTATCCTGATAATATGGCAGATATCCAATCAATCGGGCTATCCGGACAGATGCATGGTATGGTTGCCCTTGATAATAATCACGCTGTGTTGCGGCCGGCTATTTTGTGGAATGATACAAGATGTGCTGATGAGGCTGCCAAGTTGGATGCCGAGGTGCCAGCCTTCAGAGAGATTGGCGGCAATGCCGTTATGCCTGGTTTTACAGCGCCTAAGGCAGTTTGGATGGCGGAGCATGAGCCAGAGCTCTTTGCACAGATTGATACTATTCTCTTGCCAAAAGATTATGTGCGGCTGTTATTGACAGGCGAGGCCGTGTCAGACATGTCAGATGCAGCTGGCACATTGTGGCTTGATGTTTCTGGACGTTGCTGGTCAGAAGCATTGCTGGCCGCTTCAGGCTTAAACATAGCTCAGATGCCACGCCTTGTTGAAGGTAGCGATGTAAGTGGCAAACTCTATCCTGATATTGCCAAACGCTGGGGTATAGCAGGCCAGCCTATTGTAGCAGGTGGCGGCGGTGATAATGCAGCCGCAGCTATAGGCCTCGGTGTGATAAGACCGGGCGATGGGTTTTTATCATTGGGAACATCAGGTGTCGTCTTTATGGTAACTAACACATTTGCACCGGCAGCCGAGAGTGGCGCACATGCATTTTGCCATGCCTTGCACGATAGATGGCATCAAATGGGGGTCATTCTGGCAGCCAGTGATTGTGTGTCTTGGTTGTGCACATGCACCGGCCTTGAAGTTTCAGATCTTATGGCTGAGATGGAAAAAACGGATTTATCCCAGACTATGCCTATTTTTCACCCTTATTTGTCTGGAGAACGAACGCCGCATAATAATGCCAATGCTAGAGGCGGCTTTTTTGGTCTGAGCCGCAATCATGGGCCAGGGGATATGGCCCGGGCGGTCCTGCAAGGTGTTGCTTTTGCTATTGCTGATGCTATGGATGTGTTGCGTGCTGCTGGCGGCACGCCAGATTATCTTTTGGCAACAGGCGGCGGCGCCAATAATGCAAGCTGGCTGCGCATGATTGCCAGTGTTACAGGCTGCGATATTCAGCTACCGTCAGGTGCTGATAACGGGGCTGCATTAGGGGCAGCACGACTAGCCATGCTTGCTGACGGACATTTGATAGAGCAGGTGTGCCAGAAACCTGTTATCGCAGAGACTATCACGCCTGATGCCAAACTTGGAGAGGTACTTAGGTCTGCCCGTGACCATAGCCAGAAAATTTATAGGCTTTTGGATACTGGTCTCTGACCTACTGCTAGGGACATTGCAGGCAAAAGATTTATAGGCTTGTAAATACCGGTCTCTGACCTGTTGCCGATAACGTGGCAGGTAAAAGTGATACCATCGTGCAGGGAGTTAGCGCCCCGTGGTTATTTCGTATCAGGATAGGGCGGGTATCGATATCGTGCAGCGGCAGTTGTCCAATGCATATGATTACGCACATATTTTTGGCTCGCATCGCTAGGCGGGTTATAATCCCAAGCATCAGGACCATCTGAGACCATCGCTTGATTGACGATGCGACGTGTACGCTGTGTATTCACCACATCCTCATGGAGTGCTTTGCAATCCCATTTCGTATTGATTTCTTCAGCAAATCCCGCCGCAATCGCTGCATGGTCTGGGTCAGACACCAAATTTGTGATTTCATGTGGGTCTGATGTGATATTATAGAGCTGAGGTGGGTCTATATCACAATGAATATATTTATAATCGCCGCGTCGTATCATAATGATAGGGCTTGATGCCATTTCACCACAATATTCCCCAATAGCCTCATCAACATCATCCCTTTCGCCTCTGGCAAGTGGCATAAGACTACGTCCATCAACATCTTCTGCAAGCATTGTGCTGTCGCCGCCAGCTATATCTAAAAGCGTTGGCAGTAAATCAACGAGTGAACATGCGTTTGGCGCCTGACCTTGGGCAATACCAGGTCCAGCAAAAATCATAGGCACACGGGCAGAATGTTCGAAGAAATTCATTTTATACCATAGACCACGCTCTCCGAGCATATCCCCATGATCAGCTGTCACGATGATAATCGTATTATCAAGTGCATTCATATCTTCTAGTGTTTTGATAATTTCCCCAACCTTACTATCAAAATAGGTGGTGTTCGCGTAATAAGCCCGACGTGAGCGTATAATGTCAGCATCATCCACAGGTACTTTATCAGCTTCTATGCCATCTAATATGCGTTTTGAAAGTGGGTCTGCATTATCATAATCAAATGGCAGGTGTGGCAGATCTATATCCGCATCCTCATATAAATCCCAGAATTCCGGCTTAGCTACATATGGGTCGTGCGGATGCATGAAGCTGGCAACCAGTGCAAAAGGTCGTGCATCTCCCGCAGCCTGATCTCGGCCACGCTCAATCATCCAGCGCCGCGCTTCATAGCCGACTTCATCATCATAATCTGTTTGGAAAGTGGCTATACCCTGACCGCTTTCCTTTACAGGGTCCATATTGTGATAGAACTCATCAATACGCTCATCTGGATTTTCCCAATCAGGTGTCCAGGCAAAGTCAGCTGGATAAATATCTGTTGTAACACGATCTTCAAAACCATGTTTCTGGTCTGGACCAACAAAATGCATCTTGCCACTTAGGCAGGTGTGATAGCCAAGAAGCTTCAGATAATGTGCGAAGGTTGGTGTGCTAGCCGGAAATTCACTTGCATTGTCATAGGCTCGAATGCGGCTGACAAGCTGCCCTGACATAAAGGAAAACCGTGATGGCGCACATAAGGGCGAATTACAATAGGCAGCATCAAAACGCATGCCACGAGCAGCTAGCGCATCCATATGGGGTGTTTTGGCGACCTTGTGACCGTAAGTTCCAGTAAAATGTGGCGCTAATTGATCAGCCATAATGATTACAATATTCGGCTTCATAGGTCGCTCCAGTTCAGAAAAATTCTCACATCCATGTCAAAATAAACGTCGGTATCATGACGTGCCTATCCGCATTCTGGCACGCATGCAAACGCCTGTTACTATAACAGAAAAGACATAGTTACATTTCAGAGACTAGCTTTATAGCTAGGTAAACAGCTTGCCTATTTGCTACTTACGCATCTGTGTGCGTCACCTATATTGGCTTATGATGCCCATCTGTCACCGTTTCTGATGGTCTCCAACATATTGGAATCACCAGATAGATATAGCTATTTGCAAATATTCACTAGCGCCAAACCTTTGGAGCCATGACATCAGACGTAGGAAATGATTTGTATTTGGCGCCTCTCAGCTAAAAGACATATTACATGTCAGAGCATTTAAGATAGAAATATGCCTAAAGCGTTTGGGCAAAACCACAGGCGCCACAGCTTATTTATGTCTGGGGCGCCTGGATGCGACTAAGTCTAGGTTAGACTCGCTTATTTGTTGATTTGTCGAAATAATGTGCTTGGTCAGCTGATGATGTGAAGTGCATCATTGTGCCTTTTTTGCCTTTTGGCGGTTGGTCAAGTTTGGCAATGAATGACACGCCTGTTTCTGTTGTTAAATGCACCAGAGCATATTCACCCAGATTTTCTACAAGCTCTAAGCTACCTGATATAATTGAACCAGGCGATTTGCTCTCAAGCAGATGTTCTGGACGCAGTCCAATAACTTCTGAGTCTGACAGTTTGCGGCCAAGAGTTTTTGCAGCTGACTTATTGAGGTCTGCTGCGTCAAAGAAGTTCATCTTTGGGCTGCCTATAAACCCAGCGACGAACATATTATCTGGCCTTTGATATAGCTCGATTGGTGTGCCAACTTGCTCAATCCGGCCATCGCGCAGCACAACAATCTTATCAGCTAAGGTCATCGCCTCAACCTGATCATGGGTCACGTAAATCATTGTTGAGCCTAGGCGCTCGTGAAGTCTGGCAATCTCTAGACGCGTTTGGACACGGAGCGCGGCATCTAGGTTGGATAGGGGTTCATCAAACAAAAACACCTCTGGGTCACGAACAATGGCTCTGCCAATGGCAACCCGTTGACGTTGACCTCCTGATAAATGCCGCGGGCTTCTATCAAGATAATCTGTGATTTGTAGGACCTCGGCAGCCGCCCGTACACGCTTATCAATCTCAGCAGGTGGTGTTTTTGCCTGCTTTAACCCGAAAGCCATATTTTTATATACAGTCATATGCGGATATAAGGCATAGGTCTGAAATACCATTGCAACACCGCGCTTAGAGGCAGGAACTTCATTCACTTCCTGGTCCCCGATTGCCACAGTACCGGAGGTAATATCCTCAAGGCCTGCAATCATTCTGAGCAAAGTGGATTTGCCACAGCCTGAAGGGCCTACAAAGACAACAAACTCGCCATCTTCAATATCAAGATCAATACCATGCATGACCGCCGCATCGCCGTAGCTTTTGCGAACATCACGTATCGTTAAACCGGCCATTTTAACTCCATTTCAGCAATTTCTTTGCGCAATATCTCTGAGAAAATCGGGTAAGTGTCAGGGACGGATCCCCATAATTTTTGACTTGTAATAAATGCTTCTGTTCCAAGCATAGGCTCCAAGGTAGCCCAGTCTGGTTCATTATAGTCAAACGGTATATGTCCAGCTGCATAATGGCATGCAAATTGATGCCAGCTGGCGATGCTGCGAATGGCAAAATGGGGAACAATATTCTGCTTTAGGCAGCCTTCGATTGTAGGCAATATGAAAATCGAGAATTTAGCCATGCCGTCAGCACTGATACGTGCAACTGTATCGCCAATTGCCTCATTGCCAAACCTGTCTGCAATCTTTTGCAGATATGCCTCTTTAGAAAAGGGAAGATCGATAGTTAGGGCAGGGAGGACTTCTTGAGTCTCAAATCCTTGAAAATGCTCTAATAACTCTGGTACGCGCATCGCAGCATCAAAAGTTTCAATGCCATGCAATGCAGCCAGATATACAAGTGCTGTATGCCCACCATTAAGAACACGAATTTTCGTTTCCTCATAAGGGTCAACATCTTCTGTTACAGTGACACCAACGCTTGCTAAGTCAGGCAAGTCTGAGACAGCATTATCTTGCAGCACCCATTGAATGAAATCTTCTGCCATTACAGGCGCTGTGATTGTTCTCTCCAAACTGTTTGTAAGCTCATCTGCAAGGGAGTCTGGGCTTCTAGGGGTAATCCTGTCCACCATAGAGCATGGGAAAGCAACATTCCGTTCAACCCAGGTCTTTAACTCTAGCTCTTTAGCCGCTTCGAGGTAGCTTAACAAATTGCGACGCAGCATCTTTCCATTTTGGCGAATATTATCACAACAAGCTATTGTGATAGGCGTGCCTAACTCATTCATCCGCTGCTTTAACGCTGCGCGAAGATAAGCATAGATAGTTGTTTTCGCACCAGATGCAAGTTCGGCTGTAATGGTAGCATTTTTCAAATCCAAATCTGCGTTTGAATCAGTGTAATAGCCGCTTTCTGTAACAGTGATGGTGATTAATTTTACTGAAGCCTTGGCGATTAGAGCTTCTGCATCAGCTTCTGACACGCTCCAATCAGCAAAAGCGATATGGCTGCGGATGCGCCTTAGCGACACAGCGCCATCTGACGAGTATGATTTTAGAAAATACCCATCATTCCTGAGGATGTCAGTCTTTGCCAAATCAAAATACGGTTTGTCAGCAGCACGTAGGTTTACTGTTGCAATGCCCCACCGTAAATCAGAGGAGTGCTGCATAAAATCATCAATATACACAGCTTGATGCGCACGGTGAAAGGCGCCAAATCCGATATGGACTGCACCAATCTCACAGGCATTCCGATCATAGCTTGTCTCGGAAAACTGCCCATTAGATTTGTTATTTACACCATTATCCAACATTGTTTGCCAAATCCTTGCGTGCTGTCTCCCGATAGACGGACGGCGAAACGCCTTTAATTTTCAGAAATTGCCTGTTGAAATTCGCCACATTTTTAAATCCTGCCTTATGGCAGATGGATGTGATTTGATCATCAGAGGCATATAACATGCCGCAGGCTTGTCCAATACGAACCCGATTCACGAATTCCACAAAGCCATGCCCAGTTGCAGCTTGAAAGTTCCGGCTGAATGTTACTTCAGACATGCCGGTCATAGCTGCGGCGCGGGCAACAGACATTTCTTCTTTAAAATTCTTAACGATATGGTCAACGACCATACCTATTTTGGCATGTTTGCTAACGCCTTCTGGCTGTATGAGCTTGATGACTGACAGTGTCTTCTTTTCAGCATGCTCATTTAGCCGCACCAATAAGCGAATAAAGGCCAGGATACGTTCAGCACCTTTGCTGTCACGCACCGCTTCCATATGACCACGTGCAAAAGTTGGATTGAACCCTTCAAACTGAATGCCTGACTGTGCCAGCTGAAGCAGCTGCAGCGCACTGGAAAATTCTGGAAATCCATCTGCGAGTTTTTCCACGCTTTCATGGCTAAATTGAATTAGCATGTCACGTGTTGAGACTGGCTCAGTTATGAATTGGTCTGTCACCCAATTATGTGGCAGATTTGGTCCTGTCATAAACAGATCGCCAGCTTTGAAATCACCAATATAGTCCCCAACAAACGCTTTACCTCGTGTGGCGGTGATTAGGTGTAACTCGTATTCCTCATGCGCATGCCAGCGGCATAGGTCAGACGGCCAGCCATGTTCCAGATACCGGATGGATCTGGTGGTCCGGTCAACAACTTCAAGTTCAGGCTGCATAATAGACATGAGACTAAACCTGCTGATGACGGTGGCAAACGCACCATTGTCTGAGTTTTATAGTGGAAAGGCTGGCACAGGTCACTTTACGGCTCCAAATGTCAGGCCTTGCACTAGCTGTTTCTGGCAGAACCATCCAAGAACCACAATCGGGCCAACAGCTGCTGTAGACACTGCCGACAACCTGCCGAAGAATAGTCCTTCAGGGGCGCGGTTACCTTCAATAAGCTTCGATAATGTGGCTGCGTCTGTAGTTGTAAGTCTAACTGTCCAATAGGCTTCGTTCCAACAGAAGATAAAGCAAAGAAGGGCAGTCGAAGCTAAGCCGCCCCAGGCCAGAGGCAATAGAATATCCTTGATCTCGCCCCAGGTGTTTACACCATCCATTTTGCCAGCTTCGATGATTTCCTTTGGAATTTCTTTAAAATAGGTAAACAGCATCCAAATGACGATTGGCAGGTTGATAAGGCACAAAACGAGAATAACAAGGAAATGAGTGTCAAATATATTTAGGAAATTTTTTGTCAAAAATGTCATTGGGTAGAGCACAGCAGCTGCTGGCAGCATTTTTGTTGATAGCATCCATACAAGCACGTCCTTTGTGCGCTTTGTTGGGCTGAAGGCCATAGCATAAGCTGATGGCACGCCCACGAAT
>WTHY01000031.1 GCA_011522945.1 Alphaproteobacteria bacterium | reverse complement strand
TCTTTGGGCCTCTATAACGTCGGCGAAATATCCAGATAGCCTGTGATAATTTGTGATGATGCGCATCACAATATTTGTCTCTGTTGATATGACGCTGCTTCCAATGGTGGTCGGCCTTACGCTTTATTTATCGTATTGTTATTTGTCATTTCGCAAAATTACGCTTGGAAAATATGCATTTTTATATCTGGCGAATGTCTGAAGATTCTGGCCTTCTTTTATTTGACATTCAAAACAGATGAGCGCGTCAAAACACTCGATGGGTAGCATAATATTATGAGTAGATTACAACGACATATTTCAATACTGGCAATCATTTTGTCGATTGGTGTAATGCTGTCTATGTCTGGTATGGCAAAAGCAGAATTACGAACTACAACTTCGCCTGATGCATTATGTAGCAATGGAGAGCAAGCCACCTACGCTTATTTTGAAGGCACAAGCAATGACTGGCTTGTGTATATTCTAGGCGGCGGAGTCGCCGCAAATGCGGACCAGTATAGAAACCGGCAGAAGCGGTTTACCGAGCCTCAAGACACTGACGACTTTGGCCCTTGGGTGGACCTTGTGCGGGATTTCATAGATGAAGGCTTCAATACTATCGTCATTGACTATTGCACAAGCGATTTACATCAGGGATTTCACACTCATATTATTGATGGTGAGACAGTCTATTTTCATGGGCGTAAAATTGTCGAAAATATAATCGAGACACATAAGATACAGCTATCAAATGCTGACAGACTCGTCTTTGCTGGATATAGCGCAGGCTCTATAGCCCTTGGTTTTAATGCTGATCTAATCGCGCAATTTCCCAATCCCTATGTGATTGCAGATAGTTTTTGGCTAGATAAGGTATCTCTTAATGTGCGGCTTGGATGGACAGAAGGGCCCTGGAAAAATATCACAAAATTTATTTATGGAAACATGCCAGCGCATTGCAAGGGCAAACATTGGGGGCATTGTTTTCCTTCTCGCCCATTATTCACCAAACATGGTATCAAGAACGTATTTCCTATCTGGAATATTGGAGACAGCTATGGACGGCATGGCGACCAAGACCAACTCAAAAAAGAAATCATAAGTGATATCGAACATTATGGTGCAGGCTATTCCATTGACGCTAGAGCGAAACAGATTAAAGCCTTTGGCGAATGGGGCCATGTCCTAACAGCTAATGAACATTATTGGCAGACTATCGATGGCGTAGTACTTCGGGACCTTATCTGGAACTGGCTAAATGGAGAGGGACAGACACTGCATATCAGCCACTAGCTAGTGTTAACATATATTGTGATCCAGATTATCCAAACATGCAGATATGCAAGTGTGCCTTAGCCTATCTATCGCACGTCACCCTTTCAAAGGCCCTAGCCATAACAACAGACGTTCTTCTGTGGTTTATATAACACCCACATATGCAATTTGTTTTTCCAGCCTTATGGTTGTTATTTTTGGTGGTTGTTATTTTTGGATTTAAACTTACATAGAAGTCGGTCAACTACCCTGCGAATTTACGCTCTAGCCTAAGTATCAGAGTCTCATTCTGGGTAAAGAGGTCATATATAAGCCATAGGAAATATGAGGGCGACCACGCAGATATACGTCCCTGCAGCATGAAAGGTATAAGTCAGTGATCCAACATCATACTTTTGAAAGTTTAGGCGGCGCAAAACATGGCTGGCTAGATGCCAAGCATCATTTCAGTTTTGCGAATTATTATGATCCTAAAAAATTGAGCCATGGGGAACTGCTAGTCATCAATGATGATAGGATTGCACCGCATACAGGGTTCGACACCCACCCGCATCGTGATATGGAAATTATCACTTATGTTCGCAAAGGCGCGATCACCCATAAAGATAATCGCGGCAATAAGGGTCGAACTACGGCTGGCAATGTACAGGTTATGAGTGCTGGCACAGGCATTTTTCATTCTGAATATAATTTAGAGGATGAAGAGACCAATATTTACCAGATTTGGATAACGCCTAAGAAAAGAGGTGTTCAGCCAGAATGGGATATGGCTGAATTTCCAAAAGCACCTGTCTCAAAGGCGCTATCTTTGCTTGTATCTGGTGATGGCACGGCCCCGTTACAAATTAATCAAGATGCTCGGATTTATGCAGGGCGCCTGAATGGCGATACGAAAATTCAGCATAAAATCATCGGCAAAGCCTATATTTTAATTTCAGAGGGCAATGTTGATGTTAACGGATATAAAGCCAAAAAAGGTGATGGTTTAGCTGTGTCTAACGAAACATCTGTCTCACTAAAGGCAGTCAGTGATGCTGAAATTCTGATTATTGAGGTGCCAGGCAAGCACAAGGCTAGATAACTATCACAGTTCAAACATCCTCGTGGTTAGTTTGATATTGCCACTAACGCGGTGCCCTAGCCGTCAACGCCGATCTGATTGGATTGATAGAGTTGTCTCGGCCGCTTACCGCACCTAAATATACTGGTGGAAGACCGGCAGGACTGTTCACTCTGCCTTAAAACAGCTGCTGAGCGCCACCTCGGCTGCTTACTTAACCTGAACATATCAGCTAAATGGCATGCATTCTGGCAGAAGCACTATGGCAATATCTCAAACAAGTTAGGCGCTTTAATAAGTGAGCTACAGGATAGACTATTAGGGCAGGGTTAAAGGCCATAATACCATGGCACAAATGCTGTAAATACGAGCCATATAATAATCACAAGCGGCGTGCCTGCTTTTAAAAAATCTATGAACTTATAACTACCGGGGCCCATAACAAGCAAACTGGTCTGATACGCAAATGGTGTAGCAAAGGCACAATTCGCAGCAAAGACAATTGTTATAGCAAAAATCCTTGGATCAATCCCAATAGCCGCGCCTATTTCCAGACCGATAGGGGCAAACAACACAGCACAGGTTTTCGTACTAATCAGATTTGACATGATCGCAACAGCAAGAAAAAACGCACTTAAAACGACCTGTGGGCTGGACGTGCCAGTACCGGCCAAAATCAAATTAGCCATCACGTTAGCTGTTCCCGAGGCCCCCATTGCCGCCCCGAGGGCTAAAGCTGCAGCGATTGTTGAAACAATCTTCACATCCACTGTCTTAATAGCTTGCTTTAATGTGACAACATTAAAGGCAATCATCGCCATTGCGCCTAACAAGGCGGCAATGATAATCGGAAATATCTCTAAAGACACACACAAAATGACGGCTAAAAAGATGGCTAGCGCGCGATAGCGCAATGACCAGTTTGGTAGCTCCTCGATAGAATATTCAACAAGCACAATATCAGTGTCATTTCGCAAGCTTTTGATGCTTTGCTCATCACACCTAACCAGAAGCATATCGCCTGCTGAAAGCCTAACCCTGTCAATTCGGCTACGCACCATATTTGAGCGATGCTGAAACCCTAGCACATGGCAATTATGCCTACGTTCAAAATCACTATCCCCAATTTTTTGGTCAACTAGCGTTGATGAGGGCGTTACCATCATCTCGACAATAATCTGATCTGATCGTTCATGCTCAGCCCTGCTGGCTGTAAATCCCGTAGCAAGCTTTGCGCCCACATCAGACGTTATTAGCTCGGTAAGTGCGGCACGGCTTGATGCCACTGAAATCATATCTCCCTGTTTAAAACGCATATTGGAAAAGGGCGGAAGATAGGTCTTACCAAGCCTGTGTAGCATTCTGATTTGCAGGTTTGATAATATAGTCTTTTGGCTATCAGAGATTTTTTCGCCAAGCAGTTTAGATGCTTCTGACATCTCAACCTCTGCCAAGAAATACCGTCCTGAACGCTCTCGCACACGGTGGCTGAGACTTGTCCTCATTGGCAGTAATCTGGGCGCAATCAGCATAACATAGGCAAGGGTTGTTCCGGCTAAAACCAGACCTGGTACCGTGAACTCAAAAAACCCTAACGCTGCGAAACCAGCATCATAAAGCGCGTTTGACACAAGTAAATTTGTACCGGAGCCTACCAAAGTCGTCATACCGCCAACCACAGCCATAAAGCTGAGAGGTATAAGTAATTTTGAGGCAGGTACATGGAAACGTTGAGCAATAGACTGGATGATGGGAATAAAGATAATTACCACAGGAATATTATTCAGAAACGCACTTATGACCAGAACGGTGACAAGCGAAATGAGCATGGCAATCCATAACTTACCCATGCTGTAATCTAGGACACGTTGAGATACAAAATCCAATATCCCAGATTTGGAAACGCCTTGCCCCACAACCAGAAGGGCTAGGACAGATATCAGCGCTGGATTTGCGAAACCTGCCAACAACTCTTGTGCTGATAGTAAATTCTGTCCTGTTTCGTCTAAAATTGGGAATATATGGAAATATACCAAAAGCGCGAGGACTACCCCCATCGCCGTAAACTCCATTGGGATGTCATCTCGCGCATAAGATAGGACAGCGCCAATGATTAGAGCGCATAAGAAATAGGAATCTATCGTAAAACTGGCTGAATCCATTGATTGCCGCTTATCTAAACATGCGTCATAAAAAAGATGCTAATCATACCTAAATTTATATATAGATCGCCTCACCTGCTATTCCATAACCCTCAGGCAGACATGTCTAAACTCTGTGCCAAAAGCCAATGCCGCATTAGGTTGAGACAAGTTCACACCTTTTTTGCAGAAAGACCTTAAATGCATTCCGGACAGTCTATAGGCAGTTAAGATCTTAGCAGCAGATTTTACTTTGAATTTGCACAGTATAATGCAGTATCTAACAGGCTGACGAATATGTGAATCAAGGCGGGTTATGTTTGAAACAGTATCATTCCTTCAAATTGTTGCTGTAACATCAACAGCTTTTATCACCTCAACCATCACATCCCTGATAGGTGCAGGTGGCGGCACAATTTTATTGCTTGTCATGTTATATATGTTGCCAGCCCCAATCGTGATCCCGGTGCATGGCTTTATTCAACTGATTTCCAATACAACACGCGTTTCACTTATGTGGAGATATATGCAATGGCCATTAATATTCCGGTTTATAAGCCTAATGCCAATTGGCGTATATTTAGGGCTACAATTATATAGCCACCTTGAACCTAAAGGCATTCAGCTCATTATTGCTACAGCGATTCTGTTATCATTATTTATGAGATCCCCGAAATCTCTTAACGAAACCAAAGTGCCAAAATTTTCCTACTATTTCGTTGGCCTGTTTGTTGGTTTTGGAAATATGATAGTTGGCGTTTTATCGCCACTACTTGCAGCCATATTGCGGCTTGAAAAATTAAGCAAAGAGCAAATGGTTGGCACGTTAGGCTTCTTCGGATTTATAGGCAATATTTTAAAAATTGCAGGGTTTAGCGCTATCGGATTTGCATTTGCAGATTATCTTATCCTTATTATACCAGCCTGTGCCGCAACCATATTTGGCAGCATCCTTGGCAAGCTGCTGCTAACAAAATCCTCGAACCAATTTTTCAATCGCGCTTTCAAAGCCACAATTGCTTTGCTGTCCTGTAAATTGATCTGGGATGTTGTTTTTGGCTAACTGCTTGTATGACAGTATTAAACTAAAATAGCTATTTAGGGCTTGCCACAAGCAAATGAGGTCTTGCACCACCAAAAAGCAGCAGAGCCTGCGAAGGCTATTGCATACCAAAAGCTAAAAATCTGTTAGAACTCCAGGGAGCAAGCCAACCCTAAAGCGCCAGATTTCCCAGCGTGATATCACCAACCTTTGCACCTGCCCAGTTATAAATATCAGGTTGGAAATAGGGCCGTACGTCTTCTGGCACATCATAGCCAAGCGCGCGGATAACTGCACCTAAAGCAACTTCAGCAGCACGTTTATGCCCGTCCCTAACCTTCAGCATGAGCCCTAAATGCAACTCATGAAAAGCCGCTGAATAGACGCCCTCAGCGCCTACTTTAACAGTTATGGCCTCTGCGTAAGCTGAATTTACCGCCGTGCAGGCACGGTTCTGTCCTGCAATCATGAAAGGATGCGCTGCAATAGACTCTCGCAATCTCTGGCAGGCAGCATCTCTGTCTGCAGATTGCTGCCCCCCTTGTGCAAATAATGCAAAGGCCCTTGCCCAATTGCCAAGAGGCGCTCTGTAAACAGGGGCGCCGCATCCATCAATAGCTTTTGTATTAGACCAGAGATCAGCGCCTGTCATAGCCTCTAAAACACCTAATATTCTTTGTTGTGCTACATGTGTAATCTCGGCATATTTATCGGTAGTGCCAGTCATCAGCTTTGCCAATATCAACATACCAGCATGTTTGCCACTACAATTATTATGGGTTTTATTTGGTACATCTAGCCGCCTTACCTGCTCTATCAGGCTGGATTGTTCTAAAGACCAATGGGCACCACATATCAACGCATCTGGGCTAATTTCAAATTTCTTGAGCAGATTTACAACAGATTCACTATGCTGCAGCTCACCATTATGACTTGCACAGATCAGAGCAACTTCAGCTGATGATAGGTCTGGCAGCGCATCAGCTTGATTAAGATATTCCATAAGCGCAATCGCCTGCAAAGGCTTCATCGCTGAGCGTGGGAAAATATCAGCTTCATACGACCCCATGCCAAGAATGACCTGACCCTCACCGTCGCAGAGCGCGATATCTACGTCATGAGCACTTTCAGCAACCCCGTTACGGTTAATCAATACATGCAGTGGCTCGGCGGTAATATGCGGCAGGCTAATGCGGGGTTGTCTCATATCGGCTTGACCCTTTTTGTTAATCTAAAGGCTAGATATTACAGATTGATGCTTGAAACCTTATAAACAGCACCCCTCTTAAAAGCATGCGGCTAATCCTTCATCTGCACTTGTGTAAGTCAAGATACTAGCTCACCATAACAACTGAAAAGAGATTTCTATAAGCATTAATTTTATGCGTGTAGTGTTATTCATTATTTTGAGGAGCGGGTTATGGTTGCCAGATTACTTATCGTTTTCGTCTTGGTCTTTTCCAAGACTGCTTTTGCAGACCAGGTGGGGACTGCGCCTAATTTGCGTGCTGAAGCCCTGCAATTACAGCTTGGAGATAGTTTTGACGCGTTAAATAATTGGCGGTGGGATAATGGGCTGATAATCGAAAATGTAGGAAATGGGCCAGAGAATTCTGGATATATCTATCTTCGGGATAATTCTCTCAATTATATTGCCAATATACGTGTGGTCGCGATATTTTGTGGAGATGTTTTCTCAACTCCAATTAAGGTCATAAGAGTGTCCCATTTCGGACGCAGTCGAGAGACAGAGCAAAGTTGGGTTGGGCTACATGATGTGGATGGCAACCAATATACAGCCTATGAATTGGCAAAACTCCGGAATGCTTATTGGGATAAGATATTGGAAGGCGCGCCATCTCCGATTGAGATCCGCAAAGAGTCAGACTATTTCGCCGAACGTGGCATAAAATACCCTTATACTAATTATCTCCTAAATAATGGGTCTGAGGCATATGTCACATTTAGTGTTCATGAATTGGATAACGACCATATGAGTGTCAGCTTTGGTCAGGTTGCCTCATCGCGTGATGGGGTAGACGGCCCCTTATCTGAAAAAGCAGTTTGTTCAAATCTCTAAGGCAAGCCCTCAACAAGGTCTTGGATGGTAACAGAGTCAAATAAGCAGAAGGACAGTAATCACAGCTAGGATAGACAGAATAATACTGAAACCAAACTGCCTCAAGACACGTTTATCCTCATGATTAAAGTCTTGTCGCATGCCTTATGCCTCACAAAGATTATTAGAGGGCTTGCCTTTAGCAAAATTATCAATATGCATAATAAGCTGCTTCCAAAGCGTGTCCATAGCCTCACAGGACGCCCATCCTGTATGCGGCGTTACGATCAGATTTGGCATATCTAAATATTGTAGCATGATATGATCTGCTGATGGCGGCTCAACAGTCAAGACATCTAGGCCAGCACCAGCAATCTCCCCATCTCGTAAAGCGGTGACCAAATCAGCTTCATTGACCAAACCACCTCTGGATGTATTCAGAATGATAGCATGCCTTTTCATGCGTCTAAATTCTGCCGTCCCAATCAGATCTTTGGTTTCAGCAGTGAGAGGACAATGCAACGTGATAACGTCAGATTCTGTAATGACATCATCAAAATCTGTATATCCCTCTGGAATATCTGTTGTATTTTTGCGCCCTGCCTTAAGCACCCGCATACCGAATGCCTCTGCTATGCGCGCTACATGACTGCCAATGGCCCCATTGCCAATCACACCTAATGTTGCACCATTCAGATCTGAAACAGGCTGTGTAAATAAACAAAAATGTTGGCTAGCCTGCCACATACCTGCATCTACATCTGCAATATAGCCTTTCAGCCCACGTCTTAGCGCAAGCATGAGCGCAAATGTATGTTCTGGAACAGTATGTTTTGCATAGGCTCTGATATTTGACACAGTAATGCCACGCTTGCGACATGCCTCTATATCAATCTTATCAAACCCTGTTGCAGAAATGGCAATCATCTTTAGATCAGGTAATTGTTCTAGCATTGCTGCATCAACTGCTACCTTATTTAGAACAGCTACATCAGCTGACTGTAACCGTGTAATAACATCTGCTGGCTCAGTATGCTCATAGCTTGTCCAGTGATGTGGGCAATCTGGCTTTGTAATTGTGATGTCTGGCCCAATCGAGCCCCTATCCAGATGGACAATTCTCAGGTCTGACACGGGGTTTTCCTTCACATTTTCATCAGTGCTGACTGAACTAAAAACAGCCATAGTGATGCAACTTATTTCTGAAAATCCTGTATAAAGGATTTGCTGAAATCTCTATATCCGTCACTCGTATTTTTTAGATGCGACTTGGTAAATTTATGTAATTTTGGCAATTTATGAAATGGCACAGCTGGAAAAATATGGTGTTCAGTGTGATATGGCATATTCCAGGCCAAAAAGCACATAAGCTTGTTAGTATAGACTGTGCGAGAATTTTCAAACATATTCACAACTTGCGGGCATCTACCATGTTCTGCCAGCAAATATAGGCGCAAAAATGGAAATCCCATGATAAGGGGAAGCAGCCATAATGTGACGATCCAGTATTGCCCTGCCCAGATGAGGGCAGCTAGTCCAGCATAGCAGGTCAGCATGAAAATAGCTTCTGATTGTACAGCTCGACGTGCATGTTTTGGCACATAGTCTGCGAAGTGACTGCCAGTTGCAGTCAGCCAGAGCAGAACCATTTTATCCCACCAATAGGTAATAGTTGAAAGATGCAAGAGCAGCTCTATCCAGCTCTCTGGTTTGGGCAAACCAGCAAGTTCAGGATCCTTTCCCTTGATATTGGTATGTCTGTGATGCGCCATATGGAAATGGCGAAACCATAAGAATGGCTGGAATAGGATTATAGCCGTTATATGGCCTATTAGCGTATTCAGCCAGCGAGAGCTGAAGGGGGTATTATGTGTGCATTCATGTTGCAGGGTGAATAAAAAGGCCAGCATCACACCAGACAGCACCAGCGCAACCGGCCATCCAGGCACTCTATAAAGAACGCATATTGTTACGCATGACAAGCAAGCAAGATAGATAAAGAGATGCAATAGACCAGCGCTATCGCGTCTTTTGACAAGAGATTTGCGATCCTTATCGCTCAGCCTGTCTAAAAAGATCTTCTGGTTCATACGCCACCCCATACCATAATTATACTAGACCGCAGGTACAGGTCTTTTGGTATGACCGTCTAATTTCTGGAACAGGATAATCAATAATACAGCTGTCGCACTAAGCAGACCCGCAGAAATGAAGGATGGCACATAGCTCTGTAATGTGTCTCTTGCCCAGCCTGCAGATGAGGCTGCAATCGCGGCTCCTAGCTGGTGCGCACCAAAAATCCAACCAAAGAGCACTGGCCCCTTCACTGTGCCAAAATGCCGGCTTGTGAGGCGCACGGTCGGCGGCACAGTGGCGATAAAATCAAGCCCGAAGAAAATCGCCCATAATAGCAATGTGTAAAATTCAAAACCGCTATAAGGCAGATAGAGCAGCGATAAGGCGCGCAGCCCGTAATACCACATAAGGAGCTTATAGTTATTATATCTGTCAGATAGCCAACCTGAGCCGATTGTGCCCATGAAATTAAAGACACCCATAATCGCCAGATAGGAGGAGGCAGCGACTATGCCAACATTATTATCTGCACAGAAGGGAATGAAATGCTGGCTGACGATGCCGTTGGAAGATAGGCCACAAATCATAAAGGTTGCTGCTAAAAGCCAGAAGGCTGGCGACTTGAATGCCTCAAATAGAACAGAAAAGCTCGTAGCAAATATGCGCACATCCTTAACGTCTGGCGGCGTAAATATCTCCTTCGCGCCGAGCGGTTTGAGATGTAATTCGCTCGGCCAGTCCTTGGAAAATAAAAGAAATAATAATGCCGAAATTATCCCCCCAAAAATGGGAATAATAAGGGCGTATCGCCAATCTGCGATAGTCGTAATCCAAGCCATTACCGGTACGAACAACAACTGACCTGCTGCAAAGGCAGATGTTAAAATGCCAACAACTAGGCCACGTTTATGTTCGAACCATCTTGTAGCAACCGTTGCCGCCATACCGACCCCGACAATACCGGCGGCTGCCCCCAAGAATAGACCAATGGAAAATAATAAATGCCAGCTTTGACCAACAAATAAAGTTAAAACTAAACCACCAACATTGAGTGAAGCTGCAATAAGTGCGACATTCCGAATGCCAATTTTCAGCATTAATGAGCCTGCAAAAGGCGCAAAACAGGCCAAGACTACAAACATCAAGCCTATCGCATTCGCAACATTAGAGATTTGCCAGCCAAACTCTTCTGTCATTGGCAACATGATAATTTGTGGCACGCTCGAAACTGATGATGCGGCGATGGTTATGATAAATGTAATAACAGCCATCATCCAGCCATAATGAATGCCATATCTGGCGAATGCTTTATTTGTTATTTCAGCAAACATGACATCCCCTAATACCGGTTTCAGATTTTAGCGTAACATCACTACTGCAATCCGCAAAATCGTCTTTTCTATTTCTCACCACAGCGTGGCATAGGAACAGGTTCCAACCTATGACTGGTATGAGACAAGATTTATAGATAATTGCTCAGAAAACAGCTTGTCATTCCTTGTATCCATCTTTGCTCACGCCGTAACTAAACAGGCTCTGTCATAGCAATAAGGCAGCAGTGAATTCTGCACAAGCAGCCACGAATTTAATGGCCAAGCGCCTCGGAAATGAGGCAATAAAGAGACTAACAAAAGCATGTGATATTAGATGAGTTTAGTGATGTTATTTTCAGCTAATCTTGGGTTTTTATGGACGGACAGACCGTTGGTGGATGCTATCTATGCAGCGAAAGCAGCAGGCTTTGATGCTGTTGAATGCCATTGGCCATACAAGACTAACCCCGCTGAAGTTAAACAAGTACTAAAAGACACGGGCTTACCAATGCTTAGCCTCAATACGATACGAGGTGATCTAGCAGCTGGAGAAAATGGATTATCCGCCCTAACTGGCAGGGAACAGGACGCACAAGACGCCATCAAACAAGCTGTAGACTATGCCAGCGAAATTGGATGCCAGCATATCCATGTCATGGCCGGGAATGCATCTGGCCCTGACGCACAAAACATCTTTATCGATAATCTGGCCTTTGCTTGTGGCTTAGCAAAAGATAATGGGTTAAGGATTTTAATTGAGCCCTTAAATCCCTATGATGCACCCGGCTATTTTCTAAATGATATCTCTGTGGCACAGCATATTATTCAGCAACTTGGCTCAGAGACGTTAAGGCTGATGTTTGATTGTTATCACATGCAAATTCTGCATGGAGATATCACACGCCTACTGACAAATAATATTGATATTATAGGCCATATACAATTTGCGTCAGTGCCTGATAGGGCGGCTCCGCATGGTGGAGAGCTGAATTATCGCCATCTGTTTTCGGTCATAAATGCGCTTGGCTACAAGGCCCCTTTAGGGGCTGAATATAAACCAGCCAATGGTGACACTGACGCGTCGCTTGCCTGGCTAGCGCAAGCCAGAGCGCGCTAATCTAAAAATTTTGAGGCATATGTTAGCGCCGCACCCACAGTGCTCTGGACGCAGACTATCTTGATGGTCTAGCTTTTATGGGCACTCAAAATTTGTGGTGAAGCTATCTTATCTGAGATGGCAAAATCCCAAATTTGTGGGCCATCTAGCGCTAAAAAGGTCTGCATCTTTGCAGCAAGCCCCTCAAGCGAAGTAAAGGCTGTGCCTTCGACACCAAAGCCTTCTCCGATGGCCGCAAAGTCAGGCCGTCCAAACACAGAGCCCGCAAGCGAGACATCATCACTGCGTAATTTATGGACTTCAGACCCGTAGGCGCCATCATTTAATATAATCGTTAATATCTTCATATTATGACGCATCATGGTCTCTAATTCCTGAATATGCATCAGAGCAGATCCATCACCATCTATCAGAATAACTGGCCTATCCGGATAGGCCGCAGCGATACCGAGCGCAAAAGACGTACCATTGCCAATCGCACCAAACTCCCGAATAACTGTAAAGTGAGATTGCGGATGCTGATTCAAATGCGCACTGTAATAGGCACTATGCCCAGACGTATTGATGAGATGGCTATCAGGTGGAATGATTTCTGATAAGGCTTTTATAACCGCCATTGGATGTAGCAATCCATCCGGCGTATCCCTATCATCGGGAATCAATAGCGCTTCAGCTGTTCTGATTTTAATCTCCTCAGTGCGCCATCCCGTCTTTGCCTGACTTATAGCGGTCAAGGCCTCTACGCCCGTCTTTGCATCTGCTTTTACCAACAGATCTGCAGCCTTGCGTCCCTGCACATGCGTTTGCGGGTCAATATCGACATGTATAACAGTGGCATTGGGTGTTAATTTACCGCCATTAAAAGCATGATAGGCCAGACGTGCCCCAATCGCTATCACTAGGTCTGACTGGGCATAGATAGCTTTCGCTTTTTCTGTTGCAAAGCCACCTGCCAGGCCAAGTGAAAAGTCTTCATGGCAGAAAAATCCTTTTGCTGGCAGTGTTGTTGCAAGCAATGCCCCTGTCTTTTCGGCAAGCGCGATACAGGCTGCATGTGCCCCTGCTGTAACAGCGCCAAGGCCTGCCAGAATGATTGGCCGCTCTGCTGCATTTAAAAGGCTTGCGGCCCTTCCGATTGCAGCCATATCTGGGGCTATGGATGTTGGGACAGACGTATCTATTGCAATGGGGGGCATGTTGTTAGTTTCCAGCACATCATCTTGCTGGAGGTCAAAAGGCACGCCGATTACAATAACATGATTATTGCCTTCGGCCTCCATTATCGCTTGTTGCACTGTCTCAATCATTTGCTCAGGCTGATGACAAGCCACATAACGGGCCCCGCAAGCTTCAACAAAAGGCGCCTGTTCAATCTTCTGATTATACCAACCCTTCCGCAATGGTGCCTCACCCGCAAAAATCACAAGTGGAATGCCAGCACGTACTGCGATTGGCAGGATAGTGGTTAGCTGCGTAACACCTGGTCCGCATGTAACAGTTGCAAACCCCACTTTACCGGTGGATCTAGCATAGCTAGCTGCTGCAGCCACCGCAGCATGCTCATGACGGGTATAGATAAACCGCATACCAAGGTCGGATAGTGCACCTGCCATATGCATATTGGCATCACCAAGAAGCGCAAAACACACGTCAAATTTTGCCTCGGAAAAGCAATCGGCTAAAGCCTCGTAATACTTCATTATATATCCCTGTAGACGCGTTATACCAAGCCAATCGGTTAGCCGCACGCTTGTGGAAAGGAAAGGCCGACTAATTCAGCCGGCTCAAACATTCGATAAAATCATACTATCAGAATTACCTTATTCTCAAAGATTTTATGATTTTATCTGCTTTGTAGTGAGAACGAATATCTTTCGGGATGCGTCTATCGAAGTAATAAACGCCTCTTTTTTTGGAAGAGGTATGTAGTCACAATGTCCTACCCTTTAACACTAAAGTAGGAAAACTCTTGGAATTCTACAGTATATTAGAAATAAATGGTGCGGCTGAGACGCAATCTTTAAGAACCAAAATAGCGTTTAACTGATTGTAATATATTGTTTTATTTATTTAGCATCAAGTGTTATGTGACCCCTTTTGTGATACCTATTTTACTTAAGTCAAGTAATGTTATTTGGCTGACTGCCAGCAAATCTAAACACATTCCTGAAAAGCATATGCACCCAGTGAATCTTTAATGTTTGTCTCTTTCTTGTTCTTAAGTCAGTGAGGTTGGTGCAATGATAGAGTAGTGCACGATAAGCTGGCGGCTCCTCTGCCATTAGCAGAGTCACCTCTTTAGACATTTCAGCTAAGGTGTCAGGACTGACATCACCACCTACCAGCTTGGCTTCAATATATGAGTATCTATGTCTTAAAAACTTATGTGTTTGCGACGCTGTAGAAAAACTAAAAACTAAATCAAGAGATGCCAGCAATACTGGCGATAGAAGCATTAACTGCTTCACAGTTGCATAGCCTTCAACCAAGCCTGATGCAAGCATCGCACTTGACATGATTACGACAAACAACACCATCTTATGACAGGTTGTTAAAAAACATTCTCTATGCTCATGGTAAAGAGAAGACAGTTGACACTGAGCAATGAGATGAGACTTATCTTCACTCATCCTTATCCTCAGGCGGTAGTGGAGTTGGCCTATGCGTTACCTCATCTATCTTTTTCTCAATGTCATCGTAAGCACGACTGCCACTATCAGGAACCCAACTTTCACTTACAGGGATTTCTTTAGTAGTGTCTTGAGGCTGTTGAGGTTTTTTATCTTTAGACAATATATCCTCCTATCTTTTTCTTTTAGGTGGAGGAGTTGGCCGACCAGTTGACCTTGCAGAGTTCCGACTAGGTCGTTGAGACAATGCCGAACCAGCAGCAGTTTTAGCCGCTGGGCTTGCTTTAGCACTCCTGATTGTCTTGGACGCAGCAGATGCCGCCTTTTTACTGGTGACTTTATCTTTGTTTGGTTTTCTGGCCATCATAACCCTCGCACAAGTTGCAACAGGTTATTACATCAACACACATAAAAAGAGTCAAGCCATTGTTTTTATTATATAATATTAGGTTTTACTAATATGTTTCATAAAAACTTACCAGTAATGGAATAGGGCTAGTCAGTATCAGGTCTGACAGGCCACTGAACAGCGTTAGGGTGTTGCTTTCTTCTTCTGTCTAGCATCTTCCACTTAGCATATCTTGCCTTATACCTACTGCTTCTATAGGCATTTGCTTCTTCTGGTTCATGGAATACAGAGAGGTAGAGGTCATCATTCTTTACTTAGGAGAAGGATGGCACCACGCCATTACAGACATGAGAGATAGCAGCCTTCATTATATGCTTCAGACCTTCTTCATATACATCAATCACAATGAAAGAATCATGCATGATGAGAGGGATATAATCCTGCATCAAACATTCCTCTAGCACGAAGGACGCAACATCAGAATCTATGTTCATCAGGTTAATACCAGCGTTAGAACAGAACTTATCTGCAATTTTGGGGTGCTTATCTCTTAGGGCATTGATGATGTGATGCTTAAAGCCCTGCCAATACTTAAATATAATTTAAGTCATTGATAATATTGTATTTTATTGTTTACGAAACTTGCTCCATAACGGACAATAAAGGTCTAGTTACAAATGGCTGTAACGGGTAGCCAAGATTGCGCTTCTAAGCGTTTGGATGTGGCAATAACCCCAGCTGGGTGAAATGCTAACTCTGAACTAGCTAAAGGCATTACGAGCAGGCTCTGTGAAAAACCACAACCTGCGGGTAGCTGACGGTCGCCGATATGGCTGTTCAG
>WTHY01000132.1 GCA_011522945.1 Alphaproteobacteria bacterium | reverse complement strand
AAGAGACAGGGAAATCTCTCTGGATGTCGGCGCAGCTATGTTGCCGCTTCTCCCAAAGGACAGGATTGCGGTTGCTGAATCTGGCTTATTCCTGCCAGAGGATCTTGCAAAAATGGCAGACTGTGGTGCCAGATGCTTCCTTATAGGGGAATCCTTGATGCGGGCAGATGATGTAGCTGACGCCACAAAGGCCATATTAGCAAACCCTGTAGCGGCGGAATAATGTCAGACTTCACACATTTCACAAAGGATGGCGATGCCCAAATGGTAGATATTTCTGCCAAGAATGTCACACGACGCATCGCCATCGCTAAGGGTCATATCTCAGTCTCGAAAGAAACAATTGATAAAATTATAGCTCGTGGGTTGAAAAAGGGAGATGTGCTGTCTGTTGCGCAATTGGCAGGTATTATGGGAGCAAAACAGACTAGCCAGCTCATTCCCCTCTGCCACCCTATCCCATTGTCAAAAATTGAAGTGAATCTTCACTTAAAAAGTAATCTGCAACTAATTGAAATACAATCTGAATGTCACAGTACAGGGCAAACTGGTGTCGAGATGGAAGCACTGACGGCAGTCTCAATAGCCGCCTTAACTATCTATGATATGTGCAAATCTATAGATAAATCGATGCAGATAACAGATATCCGCCTTACCCATAAGTCAGGTGGAAAATCAGGCGATTTCAATGGCAGCTAAGCCCCTACTGCCTGTATCTGATGCCTTGGATGCTATCAAAACTTCAATTACAACCTTGCCGGCTGAGCGCATTGCAATTTCTAAAGCACATAGACGCTATACGGCAGACATACATAAAGCGCGCTTATCTCACCCAGCTTCAGACGTATCAGCAATGGATGGGTATGCGGTTCGCTCAGAAGATGTGGTTGATTTGCCTACAAACTTGAAGGTCATTGATGAGTCTGCAGCAGGAAAGCCAGCAACAGCGGCTGTGCAGCAAGGACAAGCTATTCGTATTTTCACTGGTGCTGTTATGCCGAAAGGCGCTGATTGCATAATCCTGCAAGAAGATACAATAAAGCAAAATAGTCACATCACCATTGCAGAAGCCTCAGACGCTGGCAAATTTATCCGTAAGGCAGGACAGGATTTCAAAGCAGGTGATGTGCTGATCCCAGCAGGAAAGCAGCTCACCGCACGTGATATTGCGCTTTTGGCATCAGCAGGTATTGACGAAGTTCTTACGCTTCCTGCCCCGCGTGTTGCCATTGTGAATAGCGGTGATGAGCTTGTTGAGATTGGCATAACCCCTGCACATGGACAGCTCGTAAATTCTAACGGAGCCATGCTAGCCGCCATGATCACAGCCTTTGGCGGTGAAGCTGTCGACCTAGGAAGCTTGCCAGATAAATCTGGTGCTTTAGAACATTTACTTCATGCAAATGGCGCATTTGACCTTATTGTTACAACCGGCGGCGCTTCTGTTGGTGAACATGATCATATTATAGGCGACTTGCAAAACCATCCGCAGTCTAAGGTAAATTTCTGGCGCATTGCGATGCGGCCGGGCAAACCACTGATCTTTGCCGATTGGGATGGCGTGCCGCTTCTGGGATTGCCAGGCAATCCTGTATCAACAGGTGTGTGCGCGCTGCTTTTTGTGCAGGCCGCGATTGCAAAATTACAAGGCCGTCATCTGCAGCATGATATTTGCTCTGCGCGCTTAGCAACACCACTTCCAGAAAATGATAAACGAGAAGATTATATTCGCACAAACCTATCTGTTTGTGATGATAGAGTCCTAATCGCGACCCCTGCAGAAAAACAGGATTCGGCTATGTTATCGTTTTTTGCCAAGGCTGGTGGTTTGATTATAAGACCCCCCTTTGCGAAGGCGCTTGGTATTGGCGAGGAAGTTCAGGTCATTCGCTTTCCTACTGGGTTTTAGCCCTCCAATAGATATTCTTGCTTTGTTCTCATATGTCTGATAGAACATAAGAGGAACAATATTATAATGGGATAAATTCCCTGAAATATACGGGCTGGAGAGTGTGATGCTGACACCAAAGCAAAGAGAATTACTGGTTTTTCTGACTGAATATCTAGAAACACGTGAAGTATCTCCGTCATTTGATGAAATGCGAGAAGCTGTCGGATTAGCCTCAAAATCCGGTATTCACAGATTAGTATCAGCACTTGAGGAACGCGGATATATAAGACGTTTGGCCAATAGAGCCCGCGCAATCGAAATCCTCAAAACAGCCAATAATCTGCCTTATGGACATGAAAATATTATCTCCGATATCTCAGAAGAAGCGAATATGGCTGAGATGCAAGGCGATAATGTCATCGAGGGTAATTTTGGGTCGCGTACTATCCAGCTACCTTTGCTCGGGCGTATTGCTGCAGGCACGCCAATTGAAGCACTTTCTGACCCTTCTTCACATATGGCAGTACCCGCGGATATGCTTGGACAAGGTGAACATTTCGCACTTGAGATTGTCGGTGATTCCATGATTGAGGCCGGCATTCATGACGGCGACACGGTTATTATTAAGCGCACGGAACAAGCAATTAACGGTGATATAGTTGTAGCCCTGATAGACCAACAAGAAGCAACACTAAAAACATTAAGAAAAGAGCCAGGTCGTGTAGGGCTTGTACCTGCAAACAGGAATTATGAAACCCGTTATTTCGAAACAGACAAAGTGCGTATTCAAGGCAAATTAACCGGTTTAATCCGTAGATATCGTTAGTGCAAAGTCGCTAACAGAAAATTATTTAGGCAACAGACAATAGCTACATAGCTGGTGAGTGGTGGCTATGGTTTTAGTTTATGGTACCAGCTGGCATTCTAACTGGCGGATTAAATATCAGCCAGCATCCTAATTAGCTGATATAATTAACAGTATATGAGAGCGCCCATTATTACGCCTAAACATCATATTTGCTTGTGACTTACTAGTCATCCGTTCATCTTAATACCAGAGCTAGCAGGCTAGTTATGTCTACCAGTCAATCGACAGAAATTGTGCAAGGCAAAGCCTTTTATTAAAGCGGACTAGATGAGATAAATCCATTACTCGCTTGCAATTGCAGCACGCCATGGCCGAGAGACTGGCCTAACTAGTTTTATATGTAATTCTGGTATATTCGTATTTAAATCAATGTAGTAAAGGGCGTTGCTCTGTTCTTTTTTAATAAATAAAAACTGACTAGCTGCAGCACAATGATATTTGGGCTTATATACAGATATTGATGGCCGCGCTGTGTCCTTGCAGGCTTCGGTAATACCCTTTCTATTGCCTATAAGATAAATAGTTTGGGATTTAACAGACACTTCGCAAATCGATGTTTGGCAGATAGATAATGGCTTTTTACCCATACGCCTCGCCACTATATTATACCAAAATTCAGAGATATTATCAGTTGTTACAATATTATGATCTCCATTGACTATCAGGACAGGTTTGTTGCGTATCTGAATTTGTATAAAATCTGTGATAGGTGTTCGTATCCAAAGACTCAAAAATAGACCAAGACCAATAAGGCCAAACCATCTAGCGGGTATGGCCGTCGATAAAAGGCAAGCGATGCTAAGCATCCAAATGCCCAATAGATAGAAATCTGGTGGTTTTATCCATATACCGGCTGCAGGTAATGCACTGAAGAGATGTGCAATTTCAATTAGACTAAAAATGCCAAATTCATAAAGCCGTAATAAACCGATTGTGAGACCAGTTGCCTCAAAAGCTATGGCCAGCAAACCAAGAGGCATTAAAAGCCCCATCAAAGGCACCGCAAACAAGTTGGACAGCAAGGCATAAGGCGTGAATAAAGCAAAATGATACGCGATGAATGGCGTTGTTATGGTACCGGCAGCAAGAGATGTTACTGCCAGATTCAAAACAAACCCGCTAATGCCTGTGCGTGGTAAGCGCCGCCGCAACAACTGATGGATAGCTACAATCCCAAATGTTGCACTGAAAGAGAGTTGAAAGGCCGGCTGGTAAAGATATGAGGGCTTCCACAAAAGCATCAAAATCGCAACAAGCGCCAATGTGCGCAATGTCAGGGCACGACGATCAATCATGATAGCAGTCAGTACAATAGCCGCAATGGCCCAAGCACGTATCGCGCTGACAGGCATGTCTGAAATGATTAAATAAGCAAAGCCAGCCAAAACTGCCAACATAGCCGCAATTTTATGTGCAGATACCGGAATGACACTTTCTGCTGGTAACAAACATAATCGCAAAACACCGAATAACGACAAGCAAAATAGAGCCATATGCAAACCGGATATAGCAAGAAGATGTGCCAAACCTGATTTCTGGAAGACTATATAGATATCTGGCGGCAACCCATCTCGCTTCCCAAGATATACAGATGACGCAATAGAGGCGGCGATTGGATGCAGCCTATTTTGGAAATATAAATCTAGCCCGCTTCGTAAGCTTTGTATGGCCCGCGACATAGTCATAACATCTTTCTGATGATGCAACTCAACCTGATAGGCAAATCCAGAGGCACCTATTTTCTGCGAATATGCAGCACGACCATAATCAGGCATATCTGGAAGGAAGGGACCAGATAAAGGAAATAACCGAGCGAAAATTGTAGCTATATCACCAGGCTCGGGCAGCCTGTCTAAGCGCATTGTCACACGTATAAGGCCAAAATCTGTTAAGCTTGGCTCAGTTTGTTTTTGCCGCGAAGAAGACGCCTTATTTGTTAGCGGCTTCACAATAGCACGCACGCGCCCTTCTGCTCTCCATTCTGAATATTCAATCACTGCATCGAAATCAAAATGACCAGTCTCGGCCAACATTTGATGTGGTTGACGATAAATCTCAAAATACGTAGCAGCGCCGCCAAGCAGTAACATTAATATGCTACAAATAGCGTAAATGGTAATCTGCCGTGCCTGAACCAATAGGACAGCAAAATACATAATAATAGTGATGCAGAGACTAATAGAAACAACCCAGATGGGGAGAAGCTCGGGCAGACTATCGGCGCATATAATGCCAGTGATTACATAAAAACAGGCTGCTATGGGTGATAAGCTAAGATGATGCGCTACTGACAAAATGAGTCTTTGCATTTTTTTTGCGCCAGATGTGCCATTTCTATCTGCTACATGCTATAAGCCAGCATCATAGTATTCTGAACATTAAAGGTTAAAAAACCATGAGTGTTGTCACCCGCTTTGCCCCCTCACCTACTGGTTATTTACATATTGGTGGTGCTAGAACGGCACTATTCAATTATCTATTCGCACGACATCATGGTGGAGAATATCTAGTACGCATTGAAGATACAGACAAAGAACGCTCCACTGATGAGGCTGTTACTGCCATTCAAGACGGCTTGCAGTGGCTTGGTTTAACCGGAGATAGCGACCCTGTTTTTCAGTCACATCAGGTAGAAAGGCATAAAGAGATTGCAGACCAGCTTGTCGAATCTGGCAGTGCTTATCGGTGTTATCTATCTGATGATGAATTAACTGCGCTCAGGGATAAAGCACGTGCAGAGGGCTTGCCTTTGCGCTCTCCTTGGCGAGGTGAAACAACATTTCCGAAAATACCAGACGCACCTTTTGTTGTCCGGCTCAAAATGCCTGAAACTGGTGAAACTGTTATTGATGATATGGTACAAGGCAAAGTAACAGTCAAACATCACCAGCTAGATGACCTTGTATTATTACGCTCCGATGGCACACCAACTTATATGTTAGCTGTTGTTGTTGATGACCATGATATGGGCATCACACATATTTTACGTGGTGACGACCATTTAAATAATGCCTTCCGCCAGCAAAAGATTTATGAGGCCCTTGGATGGGATGTTCCAAAATTTGGACATATACCGCTTATTCATGGCCCTGATGGTGCAAAACTCTCTAAAAGACATGGCGCTCTTGGTGTCGATGCCTATCGCGATATGGGATATTTACCAGAAGCGATGTGTAATTATTTAAGTCGTCTAGGCTGGTCGCATGGCGATGATGAAATTTTCAGCAAGGACCAAGCTGTTGCGTGGTTTGATGGCACAGCCATAGGCAAAGCACCTTCCAGGTTTGATTTCGACAAGCTTGCAGCTATCAATGGCCAGTGGATGCGCAATGCTGAGCCAGCACTATTAGCCACCATAATAATGCAAAATTATACAGACCCACGTCCGTTAAGTGCCTTTGCTGAAATGCGCCTTACCGCACTTATGCCGCATCTAACGGAACGCGCAAAACGGCTCACAGATTTGCAAGAGACCATTGGCTATCTCATGCATGATGGGGTGCCCAAAATTGATGAGGCGACTAGTGCAATTCTAGATGATGCTGCAAAAGCACGTTTGCTGGATTTTGCTAAAGATTTAGAGGCGGCGCCATCTGAAATAGATGCCTTTAAATCCTTTTTCCAAGACTGGCTTGCAGCGCGGTCTTTAAAAATGAAGGATATGGGGCTTCCATTACGCGCAGCTGTGACAGGGACAAAACAATCACCTTCTATATTGGATATTATAGTCACATTAGGTGCGCCTGAGGTCATAAAGCGTATTCAGGAAGTTTGCAATTCCTGATAAATTCTGAGTATAATGCGCACGCCCCCCGAATTAGATTTCATATATTAGCCCTTGAATAAGGAGGCCATCATGTCTGCCAACCAGGATAATGCCAAAACCGTAACGCTGACGGACAATCAAACAGGGAAAAGCTTTGATTTGCCAGTTATGGAAGGTACGGTCGGCCCAGATGTGGTTGATATTCGCAAACTCTACGGGGAATCGAATATGTTTACATTCGACCCTGGATATGGCGCTACAGGATCCTGCTTATCCGGCTTAACCTACATTGATGGTGATGAGGGCATTTTACTGCATCGTGGTTACCCGATTGACCAGCTTGCAAATGACTCCGACTTTCTTGAAGTTGCCTATCTTCTGCTAAATGGTGAGTTGCCAGCTGAAGCAGAAAAGACTGAATTTGTAAATGCAATCACCAACCATACGATGGTACATGAGCAGATCTCAACATTCTTCCGGGGATTTCGACGGGACGCACATCCTATGGCTATTATGTGCGGTGTTGTTGGCGCCCTGTCAGCCTTTTACCATGATTCTACTGATATTAATGACCCGCATCAGCGCATGATTGCCTCTCGCAGGCTCATAGCCAAAATGCCAACATTGGCAGCCATGGCCTTTAAATACTCTAATGGTATGCCGTTCAACTATCCACGCAACGATTTGTCTTATGCAGAGAATTTCCTGCATATGTGCTTTGCAGTGCCGACAGAAGATTATGTTATAGACCCGGTGATTGCAGATGCGATGGATAAAATCCTTATATTGCATGCTGACCATGAGCAAAATGCGTCAACATCAACCGTCCGTTTAGCAGGCTCATCAGGTGCAAATCCGTTTGCATGTATTGCTGCTGGCATTGCATCACTTTGGGGACCTGCCCATGGTGGTGCCAATGAAGCTGTGTTGAATATGTTAGAGGAAATTGGCACGCCTGATCGCATTCAGGAATATGTAAATAAAGCTAGAGATAAAAATGATCCGTTCCGTCTCTTCGGCTTTGGCCACCGTGTCTATAAAAATTATGACCCACGTGCGCAAGTTATGCGCAAATCCTGCCATGAAGTGCTGGAAAAACTTGGTGTATCAGACCCGCTTCTAGATATTGCTATGGAACTGGAAAAAATCGCCTTAAGCGACCAGTATTTCATCGATAAGCAGCTTTATCCAAATGTAGATTTTTATTCAGGCATAATTCTGAAGGCGATGGGCTTCCCAACATCCATGTTCACTGTGCTATTTGCAGTTGCAAGGACAGTCGGCTGGATTTCACAGTGGAAAGAAATGATTGAAGACTCAACACAGCGTATTGGTCGTCCACGCCAGCTTTATACAGGCCCGGCGAAACGCGATTTTGTTCCGGTGAACAAACGTTAAATTGCCAATCAAAGATGCAGTTGCCTCTCTAAAACAGATTGCAACTGCATCTGAAACGAAGTTTGCCCGCCCGTAAGTAAACTATGCAATTTACCCGCACTTTTAGCCACAGCATTGGTCTGTGCTGGGAGCGATTCCAAAATATTAAGCGACGCAGCTGCTAGACTTTCACCAGTTTGTCTCGACTGCTCAAAATACGGGAATATAGGTTCTTGCATTAAAATATGCGGCAAAATTGGATCTTTTAGCTTAAACAAACCTCTCATAAACAGATAGTTAAGCTTGCTCACTTTATAGCATGTCACAGTTGGCATAGCATTTAGCGCTAACTCCAAAGTGACGGTACCTGAAGCCGCCATACAGACAGACGCCTGCCGGAGCAAAGTAGAAAACGCATCATTTTCAGATAGGATTTTTATAGGAAGTTCAGACATAGCAATTCTGTCAGATATCTCATCTTCGAGATGCGGTAAGGTTGGCAAAACAAACTCTGTTCCAGGCCGGCTTGTAGCTATATCCTGCGCTGCAGCCAACATATCTGGCAAAATATACCGAATTTCCGACCGTCGTGATCCTGGTAATAAACCTACAATATTGGTACTACGTTGTGAGATATTTACCTGATTTTTATAGGCAACTGGATGGCCAATAAAGTCTGCCTGAATTTTATTTGCATCAAACAAAGATGGCTCAAACGGGAACAAACATAGCAGACCATCAAAGCTATCTTCAAATGCAGTCTTGCGCCAAGCCCCCCAAGCCCAAATTGTTGGCGCAACCATATGTATAATAGGCGCATGGTAATTTACACGCCGCATTTCTTTGCGCAGTTTTTTTGCAAACCGAACGCTAAAAGCCTTTGAATCTATGGTGAAAATTGCATCTGGCCTATTGGCAATCACCTGCTTAACAAGCCTATCTGCAAGCTTTTGCAGACGCGAATAAGCAGCTATAACCTCGCTAATGCCCATAATGGATAGCTGCGACATATCCTCATGGCTGATTAGGCCTTGAGACATCATATGAGGACCACCCATCCCATAAAAACCAGATTCTGGATAGCGTGTTTCTAGGGCCGTCATTAATTCGGCGCCAAGCTTATCACCAGATGTTTCTCCTGCTAGCAAGAAGAAGGACCGGCTCATACACGCGCCTCATACTCTATAGATATAATGACTATGCCTAAATCCTTCGCCTTTGCCTCAATTTCAGACAAGCTCTCAAGGGCACGGCACTGTTCAGCCTCAAAGGCGGCATAATAGATGCCTGCTGCAGCCATTTCTTCCAATGTTTTTAGTCCAAAACTGGGTGCATCCTGAGACTTATCTTGAGATTGCTTCGACATTTTTACAAAAACAGCTGGTGTTCCGCCTGGGTCAACAAAGTCTGCTGTTCTGGATAGCAGCTTATCAGTCCCCTCTGCTGCCTCCACAGATAAGATACGCCCAGCTTGCATAACAAGTCCTTGCCCGATATCGAGCCCATCCATTTGAGCAAGCGCCTGAATGCCTAGCTTTATATCTCTGCGAACAGTATCGGCAGGGGCATCACCATAGATATAGCCTTTAGGCAATGTGCTGCGGGGTAAATACTGCTCTGCATCCTCTACCTGCAGGCCTTCTTTCTCAAGATGGTGTCTTAAAGCATCTAAGATGGCATTATCACCAGAGAAGATGAGTGATCCTAATAGTTTCACAGCCGTAGCATCTGGCTTAAATTCAGACATAGCGGGCCGTGTCACTTTTCCAGCCATGACAAGCCTATCACAACCATGCATTTTCAATGTTGAGATAATTTTTCTTACTTGTCCTACCGGAAATTTAGCCGTCTCAAACTTATCAAAATCGGCATCTGCTTGTCCAAGCAGTAAAATCACTAAAGGGTTTTGCCCTTGTTTTACAAGCGCTTCAGCCAGTTTATGTGGGTGATCCCCCTGCCCTGCGATAACGGCTATTCTACCCATAGGCTAACGCAATTCCGGCTGACAAAGATTGCGTGCATTTCCTGTTCTTATAAAATCAACGAGCTTCTGCACGGTGTCCGTATTTGTCTGCTCACTCAAAATATGAAGACGCTGGTCGAAGGTTCCCTCTCCTTCAAATAGCTGTTTATAAGTCTCCCTAAGCTCTGAAAGTGCTGCTTTATCAAAACCGCGACGTTTCAGACCGACTAAATTCAAACCATTTAAAAATGCTTGCTCACCTGAAACAATTCCATAAGGGATAACATCACGAAGAACAGTTGCCTTTCCGCCAACCATCGCAAAATCACCAATCCTTACAAATTGATGCACTGCACTAAAACCACCCATGGTAACAAAATTACCAATTTCTACATGGCCACCTACGCCGACACCATTAGCGAAAATAGCGTTATTACCAACAATACAGTCATGGGCAACATGCGAGCCAACCATAAAGAACCCGTCATCACCAATCACAGTTGTCATATTGCCAACCTCAGTACCACGATGCATCGTTACATGCTCTCTAATGATATTGCGGGCACCAATGACTAAGGTTGAAGGCTCGCCTGCATATTTTACATGTTGAGGTGCCTTTCCTAAAACGGCGAACGGATAAATTTCTGTATTATTACCAATCTCAGTGCCACCCTCAATAACTACATGAGAATGCAAGGTTACACCATCATGCAGAATACTATCTGCATGGACCATGCTAAAGGCACCAACAGATACATTCACACCGAGCTGGGCCTTTGGGTCAATAATTGCTGTTGGGTGAATGAGAGCTGACATTATATACGCACCCTATTTGTCTGCAGGTACGATCATGGCAGAGAATTCTGCGGTTGTGACAACCTTGCCATCAACAACTGCCTCACCTTGGAATTTCCACAGGCTAGATTTACCACCTGTTTTCGACACTTTTAATTCTGCTCTATCGCCAGGGCGAATAGGCTGACGGAATTTAGTTTTATCAACCGTGGTCAAAAATACTAGCATACCATCTGTTTTCTCAGGAAAAGTGCGTGCGACAAGACATGCTGCTGTTTGTGCCATAGCCTCAACAATTAGAACCCCAGGCAACACTGGATTGCCTGGAAAATGACCAACAAAATATGGCTCACCACCAGAAACACATTTTATGCCAGTTGCAGATTCACCAGGAACGATATCAACAACACGGTCAATCAACAAAAATGGCGGGCGATGCGGGATAGCGTTCTCAATATCCACATATGTCATATCCAGGCTTGTATCAGTCATCGCTTTTCCTTTACCATATCTCATTTTGACCAACTGTCTTAAGCTAGCTTGTTCGCGCCATTCATCTTTAGCAATCTGCGCCGGAAAACCGGCATATGTGCCAGGCTGATTGATAGATTTTGTCACGGCTGAACGTGACAAAATCACGGTTTTTGAGGTAATTTCAATATGATCCTTTATGCCAACCTGTGCTGCTATAATGCAATCAGAGCCAATCACAGCACTGCCAGCAATGCCAGTTTGCGCCAGAATTATAGACCTGTCACCAATCTGCACATTGTGTGCAATTTGGACCAAATTATCAATCATAACAGAGTCGCCAAGTACCGTATCTTCCATGACACCACGATCAATCGTGCAATTCGCTCCTATTGTGCAATTATGCCCAATTAAAACCCGTCCATGATGCGGTATTTTGACAGCCCCGGCGTCAGTCATTTCAAACCCAAAACCAGACTTGCCAATCACCGATTGTGCACCAACGGAAACAGACTGCCCTAACACACATGTCTCAATATGTGCATGGCTTCCGATATGACAGCCATCACCTATTTCAACACCAGCCCCAATAAATACAGATGGCTCTAAAACAACATCTTTTCCAATTACAACCCCGGCAGCTATGGTGCTGAATGGCCCAATGATGGCAGAGCTATCTATGGTAGCGCTTGCATCAATTGATGCCAAATGCCGCATATCTTGCATCTCTGATATATTAGAAACCAAGGCTGATGATAGCTGCGCAAAGGCTAATCTTGGATTAGATACAACTATTACAGCAGAGGCACCATCAATATGAGAGACCAATTCTTCCTTAGTTAAAACAATTGCAGCAGATTTCGGAGGTAGTAGCCGTGCATGCTGACTATCAGCTACAAAGCAAGCCTCTCCAGCTTTCACACTATTAGACGATGCTACTTTATGGACTAATGCCTCAGACACACCAAAGACAAGAGCGCCTTCCGTGGTCTGACAAATATCAGCTAATGAAAGTGGCTTATCCGCTCTAAAAAAACGTGCATCAACCATAAATTTATTCTGTATTTGAGATGAGACGCGCATTCTTTGTCCGCTCATTCAACCGCTCTAGAACAGGAGCTGTTATATCAAGCTCCTGTCGAAAAATAATTGCACTATTTCTGTCAAAAATAGCGTCGATTAAAGCTTCGCCTGAATAATCTTTAATCACCTCAATCGCTATGGTCTTTAGGGAGTCCTGAGAGTCTTGAAACGCCTTATCAAGCGCTTGACGCTTTGTTTGAATATCACGTTGAACAATTGACACATTTTGCTGGAACTCTCTGACTGCATCCGCAAATTCCTGCTCAGACATATCCGAGCGTTCTGCCTGTAAAGCCCGCTCCAATTCTAACAATTCAGCTTCTTTTTTAGTGAATTCTTCTTCAAATTCAGCACGTTTTTCATCTAACAGATTTCGAACCGTCTCCGTTGCCTGTGCATCACGCAAAACGGCATTTAAATCTACAAACCCAATACGTTTTATTTGAAATTCAGGATAAGGATCAGTGTCTTGCGCGAACAAAGGCTGCGGCAAGAGGAGACTGGCCAGTAAAACAAGGCAATATGCCAGCTGTTTCATAGGCATGCTCCCTTAGAACCGTGTCCCAATTGAGAATTGGAACCTTTTCGTCTTATCATGTGTTGCACTAGAAATCGCATCTGTCCATGTAAATGATAAAGGTCCAATCGCCGTGTCCCAATAGAACCCAAAGCCCAAAGACTGACGCAGCTTATTGTCATTCGCACCTGTTATACCAGTGGCATCATCAACTTTGTAAAGAGATCCAAAATCTGTAAAGACAGTCCAACGCAGGCCTAAATCTTTGCTGAACCCTAAATCAGATACAGCCTCGACACTGCCTGTATAGAACTGATTACCACCCACAGCAGATTTGGTTCCGGTGTCAACAGGACCGATACCACCGCCTGCGAAGCCGCGGACAGAACGCCCCCCAAGCGTAAATCTGTTCGAACGTGTAATAGGATCACCAAGACCATCAATATAGCCTGCCCGACCGCGCAACCCAAAGATAAGACGATTAAACATTAATGGCTTGAAATATGATGCACGTACCTGTGACCTTAGATAGGTCACTTCACCTGCCAAGCCTGAATAGGTTTCAGAGAGTTCAACAAGGTAGCCACTTGTTGGGTCAAATCTGTTATCAAGCTTATCCACCCCGACAACATATTGCACAGAGGAGCTTAGGCGCGTTTCGCCATTTTCGCCAGACTTCGATGTTGCCTTTGATGAGGCGGATTCAGATGTCTTGGCTGTTGCAAGGCTATAATTAATTCGATGATACACATCATTTGCAGCAGAAAATCCAACGCCAAGATCAAAGCCAGTATTTTCAACTGTTGTGGTGCCGGATTCTGTCTTGTCATTAAAAACCTCGAAAGAGGCTCTTAGATCTCTTCCTAAGAAATATGGCTCAGTTAACCCAATACGAATATCTGTCGAGGTATCAGATAGCGAGGTTGAAAATGTTGCTTTTCGGCCAGTACCAAGGAAATTACGCTCGTTAATACCGAAGGTAAGGCTAGTTTTATCAAGGCTTGAATAGCCAAGACCAAGAGATAAATCACCAGTAGATTGCTCTTCTACATCAATTTCAATAACTGATTGTTCAGGAGAACTACCCTGTATCGTGCGCACATCTGTGTTGCGGAAATACCCTAAGTTACGAATATTGCGGACAGAGCTCTCAAGCTTTAGCGAGTTGAAAGCGTCTCCCTCAATAAGGGCCATTTCGCGACGTATAACGCTATCCAATGTGCGTGAGTTATTTATAATATTAATGCGCTCAACATAGTTTTTCTGGGCAGAGCCGATAGAAATATCTATGTCGAGTGTGCCGGTATCAGGATTGGTTGTTACGTTAGGTTCTACATTAACAAACGCATAACCTAGCGTACCAAGCGCATTTGTAATGTTAAGCAACCCCTCTTCTAACAGCCGGACATCATAGACATCCCCCTGCTCCAGGTTAATTTCTGCGCGAAGCGTCTCCAAATCTGCACCATCTATTTCAGACACGATGCCGATATCATTTAAGGTATATTGAGGACCTTCTTCTATTTCGAACGTAATAACGAAGCCTGACCGGTTTGGAAGAAGGCCGCCTTGGACACGTTTCACAGAAATATCTGCATATCCCCTATTCAAATAAAATTGACGCAGCAAACGAACATCAAAATTGAGCCTATTTTCGTCATATTTATCATTTGAGGCTAAAAAGGCCCACCACCGTTCCTGGCGGCTGGAAATGATCTGACGGAGAGCTCTGTCTGAAAAATTTTGGTTCCCGGAAAATTTAATACGGGAAATTTTAATAAGAGGCCCCTCATCCACTTCAAAAATTAAATCTACCCGGTTATTTTCAAGTCGGATGATTTTAGGTTCGATGACAGCAGCATAACGGCCAGATAACCGGTAAAAATCGAGTAATTTTTGCGTGCCTTCGATTGCCAACTGCTGCGAATAAATACGACGTGGTTGAATATCTAATTCAGCAAGAAGCCTCTCGTCAGAGAGTACATCATTACCTTCGATATTCACTCTATTTACAATCGGGTTTTCTGCCAGGTCTATTCGCAGAATTGAACCATCTATGGAGACGGAGACATCACTAAATAACTTTGTTGCAAATAGCCGTTCTATCGCGATGTTAAGCGCGTCCGTCTCAATCCTATCACCTACCTTTATGGGAAGATATGCAAGGACAGTGCTTGGGGACACGCGTTGATTACCAGACACAGAAATTTCAGTGATCTCCACCGAACTACCATTAGTCTGCGCCATACTCTGCAATGGTGCACAGAATAACGTAATGATAATCAATAAGTTTGCAAAAAGCCGCATCGGTCCATCTCTCCAAGATTACTTACTTAGTATAGTCAACCCATGTCCTAAAAGTAAAATTGAATAGCTATTTCAAAGTAACTTTCATAACGGCTCTATATTGGCAAAATATCAAATATCGTAACAACAACCATTAATGATAGAACAAAAGCAATACCAAGGCGCATGATTTGTAATTTAACGACATCTGGAACTGGCCGGCCAGTTATGGCTTCAACAGTGAAAAACAGCAAATGGCCACCATCAAGTGGCGGTATTGGCAATAGATTCATAAGCCCTAAATTTATCGAAATCAGTGCCATGAACACTGTAAAGGCTGTTACGCCTTGCTTCCAGGCATCTGTTGTCAATTCAGCAATGCGCACAGGGCCACCTATTTCGCCACGCTGAATATTTCCTGTTATCATTCTTTTTAGGCCACGAAGGAAATCATGGGTTAAATAGACAGTATCTACAGTTGCTGTTCCTAATGCTTCGGCAACACCGAGCCTGCGCCACTCCCCCCCTGATGAAATGACACCAAGCCTGCCAATATTCAAAGACAGATCTGCATTCCAAATAGATTCTGGGGTTACATCGATCGGAATGATAATTCCAGACCTATCAACTGTCAGCGTTAATGGCTTTCCTGGCGCCTCAAAAACAGCGCCACGCAAATCACCAAAATCGCGGATTTTGCGGCCATCTACTGTTAAGACACGGTCTCCCTCTAATAATCCTGCCTGCTCTGCAGCGCTATCTGGCATCACCTCGCCGATATCGGCTGGAATAAACCCCTTGCCAACACCCATATAAACAAAAGCAAATAAGAGTATTGCAAGTAGGAAATTGGCAATTGGGCCAGCAGCAATAATTGCCATTTTTGCGCTGAGACGTGCAGTCTCGAAGCTACCCACCAGTGATTTAGCTGAAGCCGAGGGCATGCTCGCTGCATTTTCATCCCCGCGCATTTTAATATAGCCACCAAGTGGAATTATGGCGAAGCGCCACCTTGTGCCGGCTTTATC
>WTHY01000088.1 GCA_011522945.1 Alphaproteobacteria bacterium | reverse complement strand
ACCATCTCTCACATACCCCAAACAAAACCCTGAAGCCCCGTCGGTGAGCGGTGTTATAGACAAAAGCATCTCAGAGTGTAAAGGGGAAAATGCGGGTTTTTTGAAAGTTTTTTTTAAACCCCTGTTTGATGCCGTCAATTTGGCGTTAAACAGCCAATTTTCCCAAATGCAATTTATCCATATCCCTAAATTTTGGCGTTGTCGCATCAACTCAGAATGCCAAACTTAATAGATTCATACAAACAAGTCAGAATATGATTCTAAAACTGTCTTTATTGAATATCTGAGAAAGCTGACTGTAAGCGCTTAACAGCATCTTCGATACGAGACCTTTGCGTGCCAATATTGAAACGCAGGAAATCTGCGCCAGCCGCCCCGAAGGTCTCGCCTAAATTTGGTGCGATTTCTGCACGTCTTTGGACACGGTCCAGGACTTCAGCCATTTCCATACCCAGGCCTGAAAAATCTACCCAGCTTAGGAATGTTGCCTCAGATTGCATCACTGAAACGCCAGGTATCGCCTCTAACCCTGATCGGAATAAACGTTCATTTTCTCCGAGATAGGCGCAAAGAGAATTAACCCAACTATCACCATGAGCATAAGCAGCCTCAGCCATACGCATACCAAATGCATTTCCGCCAATCGCCAACGCCTTCTGCACTGTCTGATATTGCCGTCTTAACATGCTATCCTGAATGATTACATTGCCTGTTAAACCAGCAGGTAAATTAAATGTTTTTGTTGCTGCGGTTAGCATAACAAGCCTTGGCAGACTCTCAGGCACCGCAACAGGCATGGATACATGCTTATGACCTGGTAAAATCAAGTCATGATGGATTTCATCCGACATCAGAATCAAATCATGACGCTCACAAAAAGCGACAATCATCTCTAATTCTTCAGATGTCCAGATACGTCCCCCAGGATTATGTGGTGAACATAAGAGGAAAATCTTCTCATTACCTGTTAGGGCAGCTTCCAGCGCATCAAAGTCAAGTACATAGCGTCCAGCTTCGAGCGGCATATCCACTTCACGTAAATCCCGACCAGATGCTTTAATGATGCGGGCAAATGCATGATAGACAGGCGTTAGAATGATAACCCCATCCCCAATTTCGGAGAATGCCTGCAAACAAAGTGCAATCCCATTGCCAAGACCGTGCGTGGTATGAATATGCTCTGGTGCAACCTGCCAATTATGACGACGAGACATCCATCCGGAAATCGCCTCAAAATATGGTGCATCATTGCCGTAATAGCCGAAGACACCATGTGAGACCATATCATCCAAGCAACTCAGAACTGCTGGCGGCGCCTGAAAATCTGTGTCTGCAACCCACATGGCGAGGCCTGTATCTGGCGATACCCCATATTTTGCGAACATATTGTCCCATTTGTCAGAATGCGTACCACGCCTGTCTGTCTCTATATCGAAATCAAAAGTTTGCATATCAGACTTGCTCATCATCTTCCCTTACATATCGGCATGTTCAAACCTTGCCCTGGTATTGCAATAATAAATTGCTATTGCACCACTAAATCCAACGTCTAACGCATTGGCAATAGTCCTCAAATTCAGCACCAAATTGTGCACGCATATTTTCTTCTTCCAAAGGTATCCAACGCCAATTGATCCAGATAGCAAACCCAGCCGCAATACCCAGCCCAACTCCATTGCCTGATAAGATGGTTGCGCCAATCAGAATAAAAACCATCGAGAGATAGATTGGATTTCGGCTATAGGCAAATAGCCCATCTTTTATGAGGGTAGCTGGCTGATGATCTGGTACAATACTCGTCTCATAGGCACGAAATTGGCGACTGACAGAGACGCCTGCCATCATGCCAAGCAGCATGACCGCGATACCGCCCAGCATATACGTATCACCAAATCCAAAGAGCAGCAGCTCAGGCCAGTCAAGAAACGCTGTTATAGCGATAAGAACAAGTCCTGCCAGGAGAATAAAAGGTGGATAGGGTTTTTTTGGCATATGATTACAACAATGCGATGATTATCGCGCTTTGCCACGCGATGAGAATAGCCAGCCAATCAACAGATGTGTGCCATAACCAACGACTGGCAGGACAACAACAACAAGTGCCAGTGTAATAAGCACTGTCCTGTCTTTTGTTGTGGCTGTAAGACCTGCAAGAATTAACAGGGCAAATACTGAAAGGTAAAATATGCCGCTGAGAATTTGCAGTGATGTCCGAATGATAGATGTCATAGTCTTTGTCATGCCTGCAATTTGCCGTTTGGAACAACCATTTGTCAATTGCTCGCACCAGCTTTCAGTTTGGAATTTTTCAGAAACCCAGTATAGGAGAGTAAGTGTGGAGAGGCACATAAGCTTTGACAGTGCATCTTGCTGAAAAAGCCCTGCCGTTTCCTGTCCCCAGCTATCTTATACGAAGTACGAAATATGTCACAGAAATCAATACTCATCACTGGTTGTTCTAGCGGCATTGGGCTTGAAACAGCCTTTCATTTGCGAGAGGCCGGATGGCAGGTCATAGCCTCCTGCCGCAGTTTGGCTGATTGTGACAGGCTTCAGAATACATATGGGTTTGAGACCGTACGCATAGATTATGAGAATACGGACAGCATAAAGTCTGGCTTTTCCGAAGCTCTCTCCTTCACAAATGGCAGGCTTGATGCGCTTTTTAATAATGGGGCTTATGCTGTGCCTGGCGCTGTGGAAGATTTACCAACAGATGCGTTGCGCGCTATTTTTGAGGCGAATCTCTTTGGCTGGCATAGTCTGACCTGTGCGGCGTTAAAGGTGATGCAGGCACAGGGTCATGGTCGCATAATACAGAATTCCTCAGTTTTGGGATTTGCAGCGCTACCATATCGAGGTGCTTATAACGCAACGAAATTCGCGCTTGAAGGCTTAACAGACACGATGCGATTAGAGCTACGAGACTCTCCAATTCAGGTCATTTTAATCGAACCCGGCCCTATCCGCACGGAGATTAGACGCAATAGCTGGCCACATTTTCAGAAATGGATTTCAGTGTCCAAAAGTATGCATAGGACGACATATGAGGCACAGCTTATACCTACTTTGGTTGCTAAAGACCCAAAACCGCACTTTCTTGAACTCCTGCCCATTGCTGTGGCGAAAACAGTAAGTCATGCGCTCACGACCAAAAGCCCGAAGGCAAGGTACCGCATTACCTGGGCAACAACCTTTATGATGATAGCAAAACGGCTTTTATCGACAGCTTTCATGGACAAGTTGGCATCGCGTCTTTAGCCTACATCTAAATCCTAACCTAGACAGTGTCAGCAAAGCTGTTTTAGGCTTACAACCTGATAGGTTTCAGAAAAATTTTGTTTAGATGATAGAGGATCAAAATGCGTTTTGTGCACACCATGGTTAGGGTGACGAATATTGAAGATTCACTCGATTTTTATTGTAATAAGCTCGGCATGATAGAAACACGCCGCAAAGATGTGCCGGCTGGTAAATTCACACTTATTTTTCTGGCAGCGCCAAAGGATGAGGCCTCAGCACATGCCACAAATGCGCCTGAGTTGGAGCTCACATATAATTGGGAATCAGATGAAATTTACAAGACTGGTCGCAGCTGGGGACATTTGGCATATCGTGTCGAAAATATCTACGAAACCTGCCAGAAGCTGATGGATAAGGGGGTTGTCATAAACCGTCCTCCACGCGATGGCGCGATGGCCTTCATCAAATCGCCAGATAATGTCTCCATCGAGCTTATTCAGGAAGGTGAAGCATTGCCGCAAGCAGAACCATGGGCATCTATGCCAAATGAAGGGGATTGGTAAGAGCTGATGCGCATTCATCAATTTCCGTATTTGAATGATAATTATGGTGTATTATTACACTGCCCTCATACAAATGAGACAGCCGCAATTGATGCAGGTGACTCTGTGGCCTATTTAAAAGCATCAGAGGCAACTGGCTGGACGATTACCCAGATTTGGGTGACACATCATCACGGAGATCATGTAGCCGGCCTGTCAAATTTACTAGATGAAACAGGGGCAAAACTATTTGCTCCTGATAGCGTTGGCAGGTCGTTTGAAAATAGTCATTCACTTGCTCATGATGACCATTTCACATTTGCTGGTGCAGACATACAGGTCATCGCTACACCTGGTCATACATTGGATATGTTGAATTATTATGTAGCTTCTGAAGCGCTGCTATTTAGTGGTGATACGCTGTTTACATTAGGCTGTGGGCGTCTATTCGAAGGAGATGGGCCTATGATGTGGTCGTCTCTTAAGAGATTGATGGCATTGCCTGATGAAACAACCATTTACAGCAGTCATGAATATAGTGTTGCGAACGCAGCCTTTGCGGTCTCCATTGATCCAGACAATCAAAAACTGGCTCTGCGGCAGCAGGAGATTGCCGCTATGCGTGAAGCAAATGAGCCCACCGTGCCAACCCGCCTATCTGTTGAAAAACAAACCAACCCATTCTTACGAGCTGCAGATCCTGCTATTCGGGTAGCGTTGGATATGCAAGACGCACCTGATGAAGCTGTTTTTACTGAAATCCGACGGCGAAAAGATATTTTCTAAAGGCGTCCTAACCGATATTAGCCAACATAGCGAAGGCTGAATTAGAGATTTTCAGCATAATGAAGGCTGAATTAGAGATTTTCAGCATAATCAGGTCCGGCAAGTCAGCATAAATCCATTTACCGGTCGCATGATTTTGCGCGCCAAATGCACAAGCTGAGGCGGCCTTTCAAACGTCTTTAATATAGCGGCTATAGCGCACTAGCAAACCAACTGCCTTGTCTGGCCAAGCTATGCGAGTCTACCCACATTCATAAACGAATAGCGTCCTTAGAGGCATTGCGATGCTTTTGACGCTCTTTGCGTTGCTTAGTGATTGCCTTTGCCTGACCCTGTGTCATGCAATCAGGACAGACGCACTTCCCTGCTAAATCAAACCTGCCGCGCAGATTTGGTAAATTTACACACCAACAGCTATTATCTTTCGTCGACCCACAATTAAATTGTGTGCCGCACTCATCGCAAATTAGCTTTTGCATTTATTCCCCCTAGCCACGGTTTGATACAAAACATACGCACGAAATGCCTATAGCAACAAGAATTTAATCTCCAACCTGGCAGAATCCGCTGCGTTTGAGCTAACAAAATACAGTTAAGCTTCAGATACAACTCTATGCTGCTAGCATTCAGCCATAACATAAAGAGCTTTTGAAAGTGCCGGAATTTTTGCCAATAATTTCAGATCACCTAAGAGCAATTATCCTTTTTCAGCATGCACACAGCTCTTTTGGATAGATGACAGCCTTACTCTATTAGTTTCAGATTGTCTAAATTAGTTAACACATATACATTCACTCTAAGTATATGAAGGGTATTCAGGTCTGAATATGCAAAGCCAGCTCTTATGAGTCACGTTATAGTATATCACCTGCACTGTCTTATTAGAGGTAAGCCTATGATGAAAATAGCGAAACTCTCAGCTGTAATTTGCTCTACTTTAATCATGGTATCGACTGCTTATGCGCAAATAAACAGACCTGTCAGCGGTGTGATCGCAGCGACAACAGCACCAATTGAAATCAGCTTTACGGATGACCAAGGCGATGTTATCGGCAGAACAGCGGGCATTGGCGACCCGATATATCTAAATGATGAGATTACAACTGGCACGTCTGACAGTTTGCAGGTTTTGTTATCTGACCAGACTGTTTTCTCAATCGGTCCTAACAGCATTTTGGTTTTTGACGAATTTATCTATGACCCTTCCAGCGACGGCGCAGATGCCAGCCTTGTTGCCTCTGTGAAAAAGGGATCGTTTAAATTCATCTCTGGCAAGGTTTCAAAACTCAATCCTGGTGCTATGAAACTAAATCTGCCAAATGCATCAGCGTCTATTCGCGGCACGACAGTGGCTGGCCGCGTTGATGAAGACGGAGAATCTGACATTCTGCTATTATCTGGTGCGATCGAGGTTGCTAGTGCGAATCTCCCTAATCCTATTGAATTATTGACGCCCGGCTGGGGTACAAGCATTTCTGCAGCTGGTGCTATCGCGCCGCCAACTGAATTCACCCCTGAACAGATTGATACACTTGTTAGCGCTGTGGAATTTGTGCTTAACCCATCTACAAACACAGCTGAGTCTGGTGAGGGTGAGGGTAGCTCAGACGAGAGCAGCGGCACACCAGCTTTGACACCTGAGACTGCTGAGACCATTCAAGAGGTTATCACGCTGGTTACAGACAATATTGAGACTGATGCTGAAGGGTCAGTCAGCATAACAGATCTGGCAAGTTATTTACAAAGCTCAGGCCTTGCAGCACAGCTTGGCATTCCAGAGGAAGATTTAAACGCTGAAGGTCTGGAGAATGTAAATATCGAAGCTGGCCTCCTAAATTATCTGCTATCTGGTGGTGAGCCTTTATGGCTGACCGCAAAGACAGTTGATGGGACGCTGCGGATCGGTAACCCGCCGCCATCATCTGGTGGCAATAATTATCAGACTGAGCAGCACCAGCTCTATCAGGAAAATTATGCTGATATTGTCTCTGATGTATATGCAGGCTCTGTGAACTTCACGCGCACCGGTCTGGCGCTGAGTGCAGGTACATTATATGCAGGCTTAAGCGATGATTTAGGCGGTGGTGAGCGCAGCTTCACATCAGCTGGTAACGGCTCAGGCAACGTAACCTATAATGTCACGCTAGATTATGATGACGCTGATATTACAGGAACTGTTGCGATTGATGCGCTAACACTGAACGGACAGGATTTTGGCCAGGTTGGCGGTAATATTAATTACACATCTTTGGCCAATAATTCGATGTTGAACGGTCTTACACTGTATCAGGATACAAATCTGTCATCTGGTGGACAAACTGCCTCGATGAATTTTACAGGTCAATTCGGCTCAATAACAGATACTTTGAATGTCATTAACGGCAATCTTGCCGGGTTTGCTATGATCGTGAACAGCACCACAAACCCTGAATATGCTGATGTGACTGACCTGCTGCCAGATGGTTCTACCGGTATTGCCTATCTGTCAACTTACGGAGAAGCCATCCATTTTGATTCTAGCTGGACCGACAATGGTGATGGTACATTTACAGCGGGTGGAATCACTCATGACCTGACCGGAGCAATTCCAACGAATATGGCTGGTTCTGCTGCCACTGTGACACTAAGCACGCTGCAGGATACAAGCCAGTTTACAGAGGTTCAGCAAGGTGTTTCCTATCAGCAAAATGGCACCGATAATATGATTTTCTTGCGCAATGCGCAGACTGTACCAACGCTGAAAGCAGAACAATTTACAGCTGGCACGATTGTGGAATAATAAAAAATGCGCCTGCAATAAACACAGGCGCATTTTTATTTCTAACGCAAAATAGCCCTACTTATTGTCGCTAAATCTTTAGCGCTCTCCTAGCTAGCACGAGCCGCTTTCTTGCGTTCATGTGCGAGTAGGAATTTCTTTCGCAACCGTAATGTTTGTGGTGTGACTTCAAGTAGCTCATCTTGATTGATATAGGCCATCATATCCTCAAGAGATAGCTGACGAGGCGGCACCAGCGTTACAGCCTCGTCTGATCCAGACGCACGAACATTTGTCAGCTTCTTGCCTTTCAGCACATTCACTTCAAGGTCATTTTCCCGTGAATGCTCTCCGACAATCATACCCTGATAGACAGGTGTTTGCGGTGATACGAACATCTCACCACGATCTTGAAGATTAAAAATGGCATAAGCCACAGCCTGACCTGTATCATTTGAAATCAAAGCACCGTTGCGACGACCACCAATATCACCTTTGAATGGTGCATAACCATGAAACAGTCTGTTCAATACGCCGGTACCTCTTGTATCTGTCAGAAACTTTGACTGAAAACCAATTAGGCCACGAGACGGCGCCAAGAATGTCAGACGTGTTTTACCAGCGCCAGCCTGTCGCATATCTGTCATCTCGGATTTGCGTCTATTCATACTATCGATGACAGAACTAGCATAATCTGAGTCAACATCGATGATGACCTCTTCAATCGGCTCAGTGCGTTGACCAGTCTCATCCTTGCTGTAAAGCACCTGCGGACGAGAGACTGTCATTTCAAATCCCTCGCGGCGCATTGTCTCAATAAGCACGCCAAGCTGTAATTCACCGCGCCCACCAATTTCGAAACTGTCTTTGCTGTCACTCTCTTTGAAGGTGATAGCTACATTTGTTTCAGCCTCTGCCAAAAGCCGCTCACGGATCATTGTAGAGGTCACCTTCGTGCCTTCCTGACCGGCAAAAGGTGAGTCATTCACCGTGATCGTAACAGACATTGTTGGCGGGTCAATCGGCGTTGAGGCAACAGCTTGTGTGATCTGTGTATCCCCGATTGTATCTGATACTGATGCTTTGGTAAGGCCGGCAATACAAATAATGTCGCCTGCCTTCACTGCATTCACAGGCACACGATCTGTACCTTCAAAACGCATCAGTTTTGTCAGACGCCCCTGTTCCACAAGCGCGCCATCTAAGTTAATGGCTTTCACATTCTCGTTGACACGTGCTGTGCCTTGTATCACGCGGCCAGTCAGGCAGCGTCCAAGGAACTGGTCAGAATCCAGCAAAGTTGCAAGCATCGCGAAAGGAGCTTCAATATCCACATCAGGCTCTGGCACATGGTCCAAAACGAGATCAAGCAACGGTGATAATGATGTCCGTTCATCATCTAATTCACGAACACACCAGCCATCTCGGCCTGAGGCATATAAAATTGGGAAATCAAGCTGTTCATCATTTGCATCTAGAGCGACAAACAAATCAAATACTTCATCGACCACCTCTTCTGGACGGCCATCGGGCTTATCAACCTTATTAATGATTACAATGGGGCGAAGCCCCTGAGCCAGCGCCTTACCTAGCACAAATTTGGTTTGTGGCATTGGGCCTTCAGCAGCATCAGTCAGTAGAATTACGCCATCTGCCATATGCAACACACGTTCCACCTCGCCGCCAAAATCTGCATGGCCTGGTGTATCGATGATGTTAATGCGCACACCATTCCAGTTTATAGAGGTTGGCTTTGCAAGAATTGTAATACCACGTTCTTTTTCCAGGTCGCCAGAATCCATTAACCGTTCTGCAACCTGCTGATTATCACGAAACATACCAGCTTGTTTCATAATAGAATCAATGAGTGTGGTCTTGCCATGGTCAACATGGGCGATGATGGCAATATTACGAAGCGTGTCAGTCATTATGTGGGCCTGTCAGAGAGGGGCAATGCTATTTTGCCGCAACAACTACAGGCTCTTATGCGAAAAAGATACAGATATTCGTGCAAAGCCATGCAAAAATCATCAAAAATGCAGTTTTTGCCGCATTTTACCCTTGCTGATGGCGCAAGATCATAGCGTGTCGATCAGCTGAATACCGGCATCGCGCATCTTTTCAGATTGCGCCCTTAATGAGCCATCTAAATCAATGGCACGACAGGCTGGCATAACTACAGAAGTCTCAAATCCTAATTTCACAGCATCTAGTGCTGACCAGGCTACACAGTAATCTGTAGCAAGGCCCGCCATTTGGATTGTCTCAATACCGCGCGCCGTGAGCCATCCTGCAAGGCCTGTAGATGTTGCCTGATCATTTTCAAAAAATGCTGAATAGCTATCAACATCTGGGTTCATGCCTTTGCGCAGGATGAGGCTAGCCTTATCTGTCCGCAAGTCGCTATGAAAGGCAGCGCCGCTTGTGCCCTGAACACAATGATCTGGCCAAAGGACCTGAGGCCCATAAGCCATATCTACTAGCTCAAATGGTGATGTATCTGCATGCTGGCTTGCGAAACTTTTGTGATGGGCAGGATGCCAATCTTGCGTAAGAATAACAGTATCAGCTGCAGCTATTAGTGCATTCACGGGCTCTAGAATAGCATCGCCATCTGCCACGGCGAGAGCGCCTCCAGGACAAAAGTCATTTTGTACATCAATCACTATCAATGCAGTTTTTTGTGCATGCATTATTTCGTCTCCATAGCTTCAGCCCAGTGCTTTCGGCACAGTGATATATATTTATCATTTCCGCCAATCTCGATTTGCGCCCCATCTTTGGCAATGTTGCCATCTGCAGTTTGTCGCACCACCATAGTCGCTTTGCGCCCACAATGGCATATTGTGCGTATCTCACGCAGATTATCCGCAATGGCTAGCAATGTTGCCGAACCTGGAAATAAATTGCCCTGAAAATCTGTCCGCAGCCCGTAGCACATGACAGGGATACCAAGCGCATCACTCACATGTGCAAGCTGCCAGACTTGATCCGGGGATAGAAATTGTGCCTCATCCACCAAAACACAGGAGAGTGCTTTCGCCTTATGTTGCTGCTCTATAAGACTAGCTAAATCTGTATCTTGATGGAATAGATGTGCCTCTGCCTGTAAGCCGATACGTGAGGCAATTTGGCCAATACCTGCCCTATCATCCAGTTGTGCTGTTAACAGCAGAGTGGTCATACCACGTTCTTGGTAGTTGTGAGAGGCTTGCAGCAAAATCGTTGATTTACCTGCATTCATCGCTGAATAATTGAAATATAGCTTGGCCAAATTACACCCCTATTTTTGCCACTGTCTCACTCAATATCGATAAGATGATTGCTATAAAGGCTAAGCCTGATTACCTTGTTATTTATGACACAGATTACCGTTTTAAATCATCCTTTAATTGACCATAAGCTGGCTATCTTACGTGATAAAAATACCCCGGCTTGGTATTTTCGCAAAACGCTTGTGGAAACAGCGGCACTCATGAGTTGGCATTGTTTTCAACATTTGAATACAGAAACAGTGGCAATAGACACACCAATGGAAGCCATGCAGGCACAGAAATTGCCTGAGCTATCGCCAGCCATTGTGTCAATTCTGCGCGCTGGTAATGGCATGGCTGACGCGCTTGCAACTGTCTTGCCAGAGGCAGGCATCGGTCATCTCGGCATGGAACGTGATGCAAAGACGCATAAGGCACGCGCCTATTATGCAAAATTACCCCCAGAAATTGCCAAACGACAAACAATACTCGTCGATCCTATGCTTGCTACTGGCGGGTCTGCAATTATGGCTGCTGATCAATTACGCTCAGAGGGTGTGACAGACATCATTTTCCTTTGCCTTGTGGCTGCACCAGAAGGGGTATCTGCATTTCATGATGCCCATCCTGACATACCCATAATCACCGCGGCTTTAGACCGTCAGCTTAATGAAAATAGCTATATTTTGCCAGGGCTTGGTGATGCTGGAGACAGGATTTTCAACACATAAATCTGAACCAACATGGACAGAGACATAGGGGCTGATTTCAGCTGCAAATATCTTGCGCCAAACTATCCTATATAAAAATATCTCACACCAAATTATCTGGACCGAAATTCGCCGGCAATAATGCCTCAAGCGTAAAACTTTGTCGCAGGCCGCTCTCATCACAAATATGGATGGCGGTCTCTGGTTGCGCAAATTCGCGGATACGCTGGCGACATCCACCGCAAGGGGTGCATAAGACTTCGCCGCGTCCCGCCACAGCAATCTCAACAATTTGGCGCCCGCCAGCCGCTACCATGGCCGCCATAGCTGATGTCTCAGCACAAATTCCGTTCGGATAGGCTGCATTTTCAACATTGCCGCCATAATGTATCTCACCTGATTCATCTAAAATCGCAGCACCAACATGAAAGTTTGAATATGGCGCATAGGCATTATCCATGGCCTTTATAGCGGCATCTATTAGCTTATCACGCATATTTATCGCTCTTTTATATAGGGCTCACCGATCGCTTTCGGCGGGTCAGCGCGGCCAATAAAGCCTGCAAGTAAAATCACCGTCATCACATAAGGTGCCGCCAAAATCAGATCGGTAGAGAGCTCACCTACCACCGGCAGTGATACCCCCTGCACACGAGCGGCTAATGCCTCTAAAAAGCCAAACATTAGGCAAGCGAGTAAGGCAGGCCACGGCTTCCATTTGCCGAAAATCATAGCCGCCAGTGCAATATAGCCTTTTCCAGCTGTCATCTCTCGTACAAAGCCAGCACCAGTAGCAATCGACAGGTAAGCCCCTGCTATTCCGCATAATATCCCAGCGATAAGCACTGCCTGATAGCGCATCATCGTCACACTTATACCTGCAGAATCGACAGCCTCAGGCTTCTCCCCCACGGCCCTTAATCGCAAACCAAATGTTGTTTTAAACACGATATGATAGGTTACCAGTACAGCCAGCAAAGAGACCCAAACCAGAATATTGTGGCCTGAAATAATCTCTTTATATAGCTGACCTAGTATTGGAATATTCTGCCCGAGCCAGTCTGCCGCCGGCAGTTCCATCGGCGTAAAACGCTGACCTTTTGACAATAACGGCGTTTGGCCACCTTGCGCAAAAAAAGCAATGCCCAGCGTCACTGTCAGGCCTGATGCAAGGATATTAATGGCAAGCCCGGAAATCACCTGATTGCCGCGATGCGTGATACAGGCAAATCCATGCAGTAAGCTGGCAGATAGTGATACTAGAATAGCCGCTCCAAGGCCTAGCCATGGCGATCCACTAACAGCAGCAACAGCACCAGCCGCAAAGGCCGACATAAGCATTTTGCCCTCAAGGGAAATATCAATAATGCCTGAGCGCTCTGAGAATATGCCTGCCATCGCGCATAAAATGAGAGGTGTTGCCACACGCAATGTTGCATCAATTGTCAGGATAAATTGTAGCCAAAGGTCAGCCATTTTGTCCCTCCGCCCTCACGAAGAACCGTGCTAACCATGGTGTGAACATATAAGCAAGAGCACCAGAAAACAAAATAATCAAACCTTGAATCATCAGCACCATTTCTCGTGTGATTGTCTGGAACTCAAAATCCAGCTCTGCCCCACCTTGATAAAGTGCGCCAAAGAGCAGACTTGCAAATATGATACCCACGGGGTGATTCCGCCCCATCAATGCCACAGCTATACCTGTAAAACCGTAGCCAGCTGTGAAGTTCAAAATAACACGTTCATGCACGCCAAGCACTTCGTTAAGTGCCATCATGCCGGCCAATGCGCCAGATATTGCCATAGCCAAAATTATGATGCGCGCAGGCTGGTGCCCAGCATAAATTGAGGCTTTCGGACTAAACCCTGTTGCGCGTATGACGTATCCAAGGCGCGTGCGCCAAATAAGCACCCACACACCAAGACATGATAATAACGCGATAACAAAAGACAAATTCAATGGTGAGCGTGCCATTTTCCAGCCAAAATAATTGGCGAGCTCATGAATTTTCATCAGAGAGACACCCTCCTCAAACCGGCTTGTCTCTGGTGACATTTGCCCTGGGGCAATAAGCATCCCTGCCAACAGCCATACGAGAATTGATGCTGCGATAAAGTTAAACATAATAGTTGTAATCACAATATGGCTGCCACGCTTTGCCTGCAAATATCCGGGAATGGCGCCCCAAATAGCCCCGAAAGCTGCAGCTGCGGCTATAGCCAGGATAACAACGAAAAGCGGATGCAAAATCGGACCTAGCCATAAAGCAATTAAGCCAACACCAAGCCCGCCCATCGCTGCCTGCCCCTCGCCGCCAATATTGAACAACATCGCATGAAAGGCGACTGCCACAGCCAACCCAGTAAAAATAAAATTCGTTGTATAATAAAGCGTATAGCCAAGAGAGCCCTTATAGACAAAGGCCCCTTTCACCATAACCGCAAGTGCCTCAAAAGGATTTTCGCCAACCAATGCAATAATGATGCCAGCCACGATAAAGGCCGCCAGAATATTAATAAGCGGCAAAAGGCCTATATCCACCCAGCGCGGTAATTGGTTTTGAGTCATGATGCAGCAGCCCCATCTGTGATACCTGCCATAAGCAATCCGAGTTTCTGTGGATCAGCCTCATCACGTGAGACAACGCCCATATGCTGGCCATTATTCATAACCATTATTCTGTCAGAAAGGCTCAATATCTCATCCAACTCAACAGATACAAGCAAAATGGCACAGCCGCGATCACGTAGCGCAATCAATTCTTTATGAATGAATTCGATCGCTCCAATATCCACGCCTCGTGTTGGCTGACCTACCAATAGGATTTTCGGATCTGATGAGATTTCACGAGCCAAAACAATTTTTTGTTGATTACCGCCTGAAAACTGACTGCTTTTCAATGACGGATTTGCAGGGCGCACATCAAAAGCCTGCATCAATTTTGCACAATGGGTTTTCAAACGAGATGGGCTGAAAAACCAGCTATCGCCAAGAGCTTCATTTGTTTCATATCCCAGAACAGAGGTTTCGGCTGCACTGAAGGGAAGCACCATGCCAACAGCATGTCTGTCTTCTGGCACATGTGCAACGCCAAGCGCCTTTACCTCTGCAGGGCCAAGAGGCTGTTCAGCTGTAATATGTTTGCCTGCAATATGAATGTCACCGTCAGTGGGCTGCAAAATACCAGCAAGTATTTCTAGGAGCTCCGACTGTCCATTGCCTGAAACACCTGCAATGCCGAGAATTTCCCCCGCATGTAATGCAAAGCTGATATCACTAATAACAGGCGCGCCGGCACTATCCTGATAACTCAAATGTTTCACATCCAATTGGACGTCCTTTATATTTGCATCAGGATAATCAGCCTCAAGAAGCACCGGGCGCCCCACCATCAATTCTGCAAGTTTAGTCGGGTCCGTATCACCCGTATCAAGATGCGCAACCATCTTTCCGCCACGCATCACAGATACATAATCTGTGATGGCCATAATTTCTCTGAGCTTATGCGTTATCAATAAAATCGTCACACCTTGCTGACGTAATGTCTTCAAAATTTCAAAAAGCTGATCTGTTTCCTGAGGCGTCAAAACACCAGTAGGTTCATCCAGTATGAGAATTTTTGCGCCACGATAGAGGGCTTTTAAAATTTCCACACGCTGCTGAATGCCAACCGGCAATTCAGAGACGACAGCATCTAAAGGTACATCTAAACCATATTGATTAGAGAGCCGCTCTAGCTCAGCGCGACCATCTTCCATGCCAGCCTGTAGGCCTTTTTGACCCTCATGTCCTAAAATGATATTTTCCAAGACTGTGAAAATTGGCACCAGCATGAAATGCTGATGCACCATACCGATACCATGGGCTATGGCGTCAGCTGAGCCTTTAATATTAAGAGGCGTACCGTTGACAGAAATCGTTCCGGAATCTGCCGTATAAAAACCATATAGAATGGAAACGAGCGTTGATTTACCTGCGCCATTTTCGCCTATAATGCCATGCACAGTCCCCGCACGTACATTCAGGTCGATATCTTGATTAGCCCGCACAGGACCAAACTGTTTATTAATTGCTTTTAATGCAATAGCGAACGGCGACTTAGTGTCGCCGTTCTTTTCTGTTTTACTGCTCATCAAACAGATCTTTCCAAATTAACCTCTAATCTTGGAGATTAGTATGGGCAGTTCATGTCTGATTCGTAGTTATGCACAACAATTTTGCCTGACTCGATATCGGCACGTGCTTGTTCAATTGCCGCTTCCATATCTGCTGAGATAAGTGAGCGGTTATTTTCATCAAGCGCCCAGCCAACACCGTCTTCAGCAACACCCAGAACCTGAACACCTGAAGTGAAGCTACCTGTCTTTGCATCCATGAATGTGTTGTAAGCTGCAACATCAACGCGCTTTAGCATTGATGTCAGGATAGACCCTGGTGCAATACCATTCTGGTTACTATCAACACCAATAGCTAGCTTGCCAGCATCAACAGCAGCTTGAATTACACCAACACCTGTACCACCAGCTGCCTGATAGACAACATCTGCACCGCGGTCGATTTGTGAGCGAGTCAGCTCAGCACCTTTTGCCGGGTCATTCCATGCGGTTGGGGTTGTGCCTGTCATGTTCTGATAGACTTCAGCAGATGCATTGACAGATTTCACGCCGCCGACATAGCCACAGGCAAATTTACGGATAAGCGGAATATCCATACCGCCTACAAAACCAACCTTATCGGTCTTTGAGGCCAGCGCAGCAGCCACACCTACCAGATATGAGCCTTCATGCTCTTTAAACACATATTGGCGCAGATTTGGTGCATCCAGCCAGCCCACATCAATGATAGAGAACTGCTTGTCTGGATAGTCTGCAG
>WTHY01000089.1 GCA_011522945.1 Alphaproteobacteria bacterium | reverse complement strand
ACCACTTTGCGCTGCATAATCGCAGACAGTTGATAATCTATCCGCCAGCCGTTTCTGGCTTTCAAGAATACCCTTTGTATTTGGCTCGGTGCCGCCTGTTACGATAGTTAAAATGTCAGTGCCTAAAGCAGCAGCTACATCGATGGACTCTCGTATTTCAACATCTGTTCCAGCCTCGCGACCAGTGATATAGGGCGTGCGGCAAAGCCCTGTGGCGCGTAGCCCAGCTGCCTTTACCTTTTGCCCAATTTCATAAGCCCTGTTACCTAGCTCACGACGCCAGAATGTAATGCCGCCATAACCGCGCTCAGCACAGCCATCAATAACCTGTTCTGGCGTCCAGCCAGCACCATAGCCGTCTAGATTATGTCCCAGAGTGGCTGTGTTCAGAGATAAGGCTGAATGATCTTTTGAGAAATCACGCATCTATTCTGTCTTTCTTCTTGATCATCAAACAATGCCATAGAGCTTTAACAAGCTGCGCATTCGGTCTTGCGCTAGGTCAGGCTTTGCCAAAAGACCTGCCTTGTCTGCCATTTTGAAAATATCAGCTAGATGCGGCATGGAGCGCGCAGCCTGTGCACCGTTCAACATTACAAAATGATCTTGAAAACCGTTTAGCCATGCCAAGAACACCACGCCAGTTTTATAATATTGTGTGGGAGTACGGAAAATGTGACGGGCGAGGGGCACAGTTGGGTCTAAGGTTGCTCGAAAGCCTGCCATGTCACCTGCTGATAGCTGATTTACAGCATGGGCTGCAGCAGCAGCCAAGGGATCAAAAATGCCAAGAAGTGCATGCGAAAATCCGTGCTCGTCACCTGCGATAAGTTCGGGATAGTTAAAATCATCTCCTGTGTACATCTTTACAGATTTGGGTAGGCGACGGCGTAATTGAATTTCCTTATCTTTATCTGGTAAGGATATTTTTATGCCATCAACCTTATCTTCATTTGCCTCAATGATAGACAAAACAACTTCAGCTGCTGGTTCAAATTCTGAGGAACCCCAATAGCCAGCAAGGGCGGGGTCAAACATCTCACCAAGCCAATGTAATATAACTGGATGGTCACAATGCGCCAGCAATTCAGAATAGAGATTGATATAGTCATCAGGGGATTTTGCGGCACGGGTTAATGCACGGCTTGCCATTAAGATGACACGCGCATCCAGAGATTGCACAGCCTCAAGCTGTTTCATATAGGCTGCCTTCACCTCATCCAACCTGTAGGCGTTCTGTGCAGGCAGGTGATCTGTGCCGACACCATTTGCCACAAGCGCATCTGGCAAGGCTGTTTTGGTCTGTTTTATCAGCTCATAAGCGCCGTCCCAATCAAGGCCCATGCCTCGTTGTGCGGTGTCCATAGCCTCGGCAATACCGAGGCCCAGTTCATCTAGATACACACGAAACCTTAGGGTCGCCTCCCAATCAACATCCGCAGGCCCATAGGGGTCTGTGGTGCTTAACGGGTTCGCCACGACATGTGCCGCTGAATAAATAACGCGTGACGCCGATCGGGTAAGAGATGTTGGTGTGATAGGTGTTCCGGTGAGTGTGTAAGGCTCGAGCTGACCGGTATCAGTAGGCAGAGAAATCTTAGTCATTCAAATGTCTCTTTAGTTAATGTCTGCATGACAGGCGTAGAGGTTTTGGGCATCAAAATCTGGAGATCAGCATCCCAGCATCTGCAGAAATGGTCTGCCCGGTTGTATAAGGAAGCTGACCAGAAGCAAGTGAAGCAATAATCTGTCCCATTTCCTCTGGAGTGCCAATGCGGGGCAGAACTGTCAGCCCCTCTTTAGCTCTTTGCTCATATTGCTGTATTACAGTTTGGGTCATCTGCGTTGCTATCAGTCCTGGCTGCACATCATAGACATGGATGTTATCTGCGCCTAAACGTACAGCAAAGGTCTTTGAAATCATCGCCGCCGCCGCTTTCGAAGCACAATATTCAGCACGCGGGACAGCCACTGCCACTGCATTTGATGAGGTGATATTAACGATACTATAGAATAGCGTATCCGAACGCGCTGTGCGAAGTAATTGCTGTGCAAAGGCCTGGCAAAGGAAGAACATTGCCTTTGCATTCACCTCCATGCAGCGATCATAGCTTTCTTCTGTGACATCCAAAGGGTCGCCGCGGCTCAATACGCCAACACCCGCATTATTTACCAAGGTTGTTAAGGGGCCAATTTTTTCCTCAATTTCAGTGAGCTTTTTATGATGTAAGTCTATATTAGCTACATCAAAACAGGCAGATATAGCCGGCACATTATAACCCTCTATTTCTGCCAATGCAGCTTTTACCTCATCATCTTCTTCTGGGGCATTTAGTGCTATGGCAAAGCCTTGCCTAGCCAACGCACATGCAGCTCCAAATCCAATCCCGCGAGATGACCCTGTTATTAATGCAGCCTGCCGCATTATGTTTGCGCTCCAGTTTTGAGTAATTCGCGTGCGATGATCATACGCTGAATTTGATTCGTACCTTCATATATCTGACAGATTTTTGCGTCTCGATAAAGCCGCTCAACTTCAAATCCTCTAATATATCCTGAGCCGCCAAAGACTTGCACGGCATCTGCACTGCGAGTCACAGCCATATCACCTGCAAAACATTTTGCCATTGAACAGGCCATTGTTGCATCAAGCCCGTCATCTATTTTCATCGCGGCATCTGTAACCAATAATCTGGCTGCTTGAATATCTTTTGCCATATCTGCCAGAAGCCATTGAACAGCCTGAAATTCTGAAATGGTGCGTTTGAATTGTTTGCGTGTTTTTGCATAGTCTGTAGCTGCTTCCAGCCCTGCCTGTGCAATACCAACTGCCAAAGAGGCTATGCCGACACGTCCTTTGTCAAGGACGCTCATCATCATGTGGAAGCCACGCCCTTCAACACCCAATAATGCCTCAGATGGCAGCATAACATCATCGAAATTCAAGGCGCCAACCTGTGAGGCACGCTGACCCATTTTATGTTCTTTTGGGCCACGGCTGACACCTTCGGCGTGTAGGTCGACAATGAAGATAGACATCCCCCTATGGCCAGCGTCTTTATCTGTAACAGCCAAAACAAAAGCAAGGTCTGCTACTGGTGCATTGTGAATCCAGATTTTGCCGCCATTCAGTCGCCATCCATCGCCATTACGTGTTGCCTGGGTTCTGATTTGTGAGACATCAGTGCCAGCTTCAGGCTCTGTGATGCAATAGGCAACCAACGTTTTGGCAAGCATAATGTCAGGCAATAATGCTTTTTGCGGCTCAGAGCCATGTGTAACCAGCAAGGTAGTGATTAATTCAATCAAGCCACACTGATCGGCGACGGATGAATAGCCGCGGCTGAGCTCTTCCATCACCAGTGCATAAGACACAGTATCAAAATTAGGACCACCATAGGTTTCGGGTACCCCAATGCCAAATAATCCTAATTCACCCATTTGCAGATACAAATCATGTGGGAAGCGTTCGTCTGCATCTAGTGATTCAGCAATAGGTTTAATATGTGTATCAGAGAAATTGCGCGCCATTGACTGAAGCTGTTGCTGTGTTTCTGTGAATCTCATCATTACATCCTATGACTGGTGTTTCGTGACATGTTTGCGCGGTTATGATGCGCTGGCCGAAAGCCCTAATGCATCAAGTGCAGCATGAGCACAAGCCAGATCCTCGTGATCTTTTGCCCCAGATACACCAATACCGCCCACACAAACACCATCAGAAAAAATTGGCAGGCCTCCTGCCCATGTTAGTAAACGGCTTCGCGTGCCGACGCCAAGAGATAATGTCGGATGACTTGCCATCCGCTCACCAAAAGCGCCTGTTGGGGTTCGTAAGCTAGCTGCTGTAAACGCTTTATCAAGGGCAAAGTCAATCGCGGGAATAACAACAGTATCTGTGCGTAAAAAGGCAAGCAAATTGCCTGCGCTATCGCATATGGCAACCGTGATTTCCCAGCTATTGGCACGGGCATGTGCAATGGCAGATGAAGCAAGCGAAAGTGCAGTTTCAGCGGTGATATCCGTTTTGTTTGTCAACATCGATTGCATCCTTTACATTTTTGATTTAAGCACATAGCGTAGTAACTGTATAGTTACTTACTGGAGGAAAAAATGCAACCATCACAGAAAAACAAATTTGGTCGAGTTGATCTGGAAGTGACCGCATTTGGCTTTGGCACTGCACCTGTGGGTAATATTTTCCGTGAGATAGACGAAACAACATCTGACGCCATGTTTCAGCGCTCCTGGGATGAGGGTATCAGATTTTATGATACTGCGCCAATGTATGGCCATGGCCTTTCGGAATTGCGAACAGGCTATTCACTGCGGTGGAAAAATAGAGAAGATTTTGTTTTGGCATCAAAGGTAGGGCGTGTCTTAACTCCTGCACGGAAAGCTGATATTGACTACGCACCCTGGACAAATGCTGGTCGTTTTCACATGGAGTTTGATTATTCCTATGATGGCACTATGCGCTCTTTCGAAGATAGCCTGCAGCGTATGGGACTTGAGCATATAGATATTCTGTTCATTCACGATATTGACAGATTTACGCGGGGTGATGCACAGCCAGAGGTCTTCGAGACTGCTATGGATAGCTGTTATAAGGCGTTAAATGATTTGCGTGACCAAGGGCTTGTGAAAGCGATTGGCGTCGGTGTGAATGAATGGGAGGTTTGTCATGCCGCATTAGAGCGGAATGATTTTGACTGTTTCTTGCTGGCAGGTCGCTACACGCTTCTTGAACAGGAAGCCTTAGACAAATTCCTACCTTTATGTGAAGAGCGGGGAGCGGCCGTTGTTGTAGGCGGTGGCTTTAACTCAGGGATTTTGGCTACCGGAGCAATCGAGGGTGCAAAATATAATTATGCGCCAGCGCCAGCTGAAATTCTACAAAAAGTCAGCCAGATTGAAGCTGTCTGCAAGGAATATGATGTGCCTTTGCCGGCGGCAGCTTTGCAATTTGTTGTGGCGCATCCAGCCATTCCAAGCTTTATTGCCGGTACCCGCACAACAGATCAGCTAAACCAAAATCTGGCGTGGTTCAGCCACCCGATCCCTGCTGAATTCTGGCAGGCCTTGAAAGCCAAGGGATTGCTTAGAGACGATGCGCCGACACCGTGACAGGCGTTAAGGTCACAAATATTCTACCGCCTGGCCTTTATGGTCTTGATGCGCTGAAGCCAGGTGATATGATTGAAACACCATCACGTCAAATTAGTGATGATGATATTGATCAGTTCGCTTCACTAAGTGGTGACTATTTCGCCATTCATATGGATAAGCAAGCGGCCATAGAAGCGGGATTTGCAGGCCGTGTTGTACATGGGCTTTTCGTATTATCGGTAATAGATGGATTGAAAAACCAGTCTGCTGCGCAGCTTGATGCCATCGCCTCGTTAGGATGGGATATTACATTTTCCGCGCCTGTAATTTCAGGTGATACAATCACGGCCAGTCTGACTATCAGTACGTGTCGCCCAACCTCAGATGGCAAGCGTGGTGTGATAACAGCAGAGATCGTCGCAGTGAACCAGCATGGTATCACCATACAGCAGGGCAAGAATATATTGATGGTTAATAGGTGACACAGCTAAATATGTGTCCCTAGGCTTTAGGATGTTGTGTTATTATAGGTGGTTAGGTCTTCTTCAACGGAAAGCCTGGTCTGCGTTTCTCTTTAAAGGCTTTAACACCTTCTTCTAATTCCGGGCTGGCAGCAGCGATATAGCCTGCAAAGGATTCAAGCACACGTTCTGTCTCTTCTCCGTCTGCTGCATTAATCAGCATTTTTGTAAGCTCAGAGGCAACCTGTCCGCGCTGTAGAAGTTGTTGGGCCAACGCATAGCCAGCATCAAGCCCTGTACCTGTCTCTACAACCTTGTCTACAATACCGAGATGCATAGCGGTTTCAGCAGTGAACATTTCACCAAACAGAGCCATGCGTCGCACGGTTTGCGCACCAAAGCGACGCACAGCACGCTGCGTGCCGGACCAACCGGCGATTATGCCAATCCCTGTTTCTGGTTGCCCAATTTTTACCTGAGTTTCAGCAATTCGGTAATCAGCACAAGCAGCTAACTCCAAGCCGCCGCCTAGCGCATGTCCATTTATCACAGCAATGACGGGTTGGCGTAACCGAGCAAGCTTGTCAAATGCATCATGACCGTCGCGTACCCAATGACGCGCGAAAGATGTTGCGCCTTCTTCACTCCATGCGTGAATATCGCCACCAGCACAAAACGCATTATCTGTGCCGGTCAGAATGACGATGTGAATATCATCACGATGTTCAATATCATAGCAAGTTTGGCTAAGGGCTTGCACCATCTCTGCATCGAGTGCGTTTCGCTTTGCAAGCCTGTTAAGCCGTATCAGCCCGATTCCATCTTGAACTGAAAGCTCTATATCATGCAGATTTATCGTCATGAAAGAAGCTCCAGCCCCATTGGCTGTGGCAAAAATAATGCACTATCCATTAGCTTTAGCGTATCTGATACAGCTAATTTGGTTGCGGCCTGTGCTAAGATATCAGTTTCCAGATTTATGCCAGGGGCAATTTCAGTAACAGTAAGCTTTCCGTCAATAAGTTTTAGAACGCAGCGCTCTGTGACATAGGTGACATCCTGACCTTGCATGCTGGCCCGCTTTCCAGAGAAGGAAATTTGGTCCACCTCATCAACAAATTTCGAAATTTTCCCTTCGCTGTCGATCACAAGCTGGCCATCTTCAATATGCATTTTAGCGCCGGCATTGAAATTCCCTGAAAAGACGATCTTGCGTGCTCGGGAAGTGATATCAACAAAGCCACCAGCGCCTGCTGTCCGATGCGGTACAGCAGACAGTCTCGATACGTTGACTGATCCATCTTTGCCAACTTCTAGGAAAGACAATAGAGACGCATCAAAGCCTCCTGCTTGAAAATAGCTAAATTGGTGCGGTGAGGCGACGAAAGCCTCAGCATTTGCAGCGCATCCAAATTTAAAATCTAGTAGGGGAACACCGCCAACTGCGCCTTGTTCTATGACCCATGTCACGTCGCCATGCAGCCCTTCCTCGATCAGAATTCGTGGCACGTTTGCAGAAATGCCAAAACCAATATTTACAGCCCAGCCAGATTGTAATTCTTGTGCAACTCGGCGGGCGATAACTTTTCCAATACCAAATTCAGATAAACCAAAACTATCTATTGGACGAATGAGCTCACCAGATATGGCAGGGTCATAGGGTGTTGCTGTGGTTTGCAGCATATCTGGCGCTTCGACAATTGCATCCACTAAAATACCAGGGACACGCACATCATGAGGTCGGATAGAACCATTCTGGGCTATCCGCCGCACCTGTGCGATGACGATGCCGCCATTATTATGGGCTGCCAGTGCCATTTCCATTGCCCCCAGATAAGCACCTTCCTGCTCAAAACTCAGATTGCCACGCTCATCAGACGTTGTTGCTCTGATGATTGCAACATTAGGGGTGAGCGCTGGAAAATACAGCCAGTCTTCACCTCCGAATTCCTGATGGCTGACAATAGGGTCTGCTTTTGCGGCCGCATTCATGGCACCGCCCTCATGCACAGGATCAACAAATGTATCAAGGCCAACTTTTGTGAGTACGCCGGGGCGCTTAGCCGCCCCCTCACGCAACATATCAAAAACGACGCCAGATGGTAGGTTATAGGCTGCGAGCTGGTTAGCGCTGATCATCTGCCAGATTTTAGGGGGGTCAGCCTTGGTTGGGCCTGACACGTAAGATCCGCCGATAATTTTTTTCAGTAAGCCTTCTTTCGCGATATGATCCGTGCCAATGGTCCCAAACATATCGCCAGCCGCGATTGGATGGATTGTTGTAAGATTCTGAGGGTGTCCATCTGACTCAAAACGGGCGCCCATAGCCGCTAGAACAGCGTCAGGGCAGCATAGTCCGCTCGAGGAATTAACAGCAACGATTGAATTGTCACCAATCAGTTTCGCTGCCTGTTCTGCTGATTTTATCTTTGACATATTTCGGACCGCGTTCAATAATGTTTCAAGTAACCATCTGGTTAATTATAGCGTTGAATTATCTCCCAGATCAAGGTTAGACACCATATAATTGCTGCAATGCAAGCCTTATTTAATGCGATAACGGAGACGAAGATGAATATTCTCTATCAAAAGACACATCAGCGCGTATTTGGTACATTTCCGTTGCAAGGTGATGTGTTGCAGGCAGCTATCGCGTCTGCCTTAGAGGCTGGATATCGGGCATTTGATTCTGCCCAGATGTATGGCAATGAACCGGAAACCGGATCTGCGCTTAAACAAAGTGGAATATCACGTGATGCACTTTGCATCATCACTAAGGTACATCCTGATAATTATACAGCTGAAAAATTTCTTCCTTCTGTCGAGCAGAGTTTGCAGGACTTACAGATTGAAAAACTTGACGTGCTTTTACTGCATTGGCCACCAATAGGAGGTGCTATCGAAGCATCATTGAAACTACTTGAGCGCGCCTATAGGGACGGGTTGGCAACCCATATTGGAGTATCAAACTTTACCAGCCAAATGATGCGTGAAGCTGCCGAAATTATTGATGCACCTTTATGTTGTAATCAGGTGGAATTTCATCCACTTCTTGATCAGCGCACCTTGCTTGCTGCAGCAGCTGAAACAGGTATTCCACTGATGGCCTATTCTTCGATAGCCAGAGGCGAGATTTTCAAATATCCATTATTGGACGAGATAGCCGCTGGATATGGTAAAACAAGCGCACAAATCGTTCAGCGCTGGATTCTCCAAAAAGGCGTGATAGCCAATACCATGTCAACAAATCCCGCAAATATTCAGTCAAATTTTCAGGTAATGGATTTCACTTTATCAACACCTGATATGGCACGCATCGATAGTTTGATGCATGCAGATTATCGGGTTGTAACCATCGACAAAGCACCCTGGGCACCTGACTGGGATTAGGGTTCCGGGTGTGTGGAGCCCATGGTCAGCGTTAGTAGACTCTGCAAGCAGGATGTCACTGCGTCTTACGTAGCGCATTATGACGATAAATAACGCGCTTTTGATATCTGAATGGAATTAGCAGCTAGTGTTGTCGGCCTATAGTAATGCTCTATTCTAGTGAGCTCCACCGATAGGGATTGAGGTTATCTCACTAACCACATTATGACGCTCGAGAAACTATCAAGAATGCCTGAACAGAGTGAGGCCAGCGATATGGCAGCGCAACGGTTATCTGTCTTAATGATTGCCGCGGATAAGGTCTGAGGCTTTTTCACCAATCATTATGGTTGGGGCATTTGTGTTCGAGCCTATGAGGCTTGGCATCACAGAACTATCGCAAATTCTAAGTCCTTCTAGCCCATGTACGCGTAAATCTGGTGAGACAACTGCCATATCATCTGTGCCCATTTTGCAGGTGCCGACAGGGTGATATGAGGTACGGCCATATTGTCTGGCATAGTCTTCATATTGCCGTTGTGTTTTTACAGTCTCGTCTGGGAAGCGAATGGCCTTGATATATTTTTGCAGGCTACTTTGGCTGAACATCTCAACAGAGGTTTTCACCCCTTCAACGGATGTTTTTAAATCATCTGGATGACCAAGAAAATTCGGGTCAACCAAAGGGGCGTCAGCTGGATTTGCTGAGCTGAGTTTTACAGAGCCTCTTGCTTTTGGCCTAAGAGTATAGGAATTTAATGTGATGCCTGAACTGCCTGGCGGTACGGATGGCACACCTTCTTCAGCGCCAGCGCCGGCCAGAAAATGGAATTGCAGATCAGGTTTTGATTGATCTTTATCTGCATACCAAAAGGCACCGCCTTCAACAACATTTGAGGTAACTGGGCCAGATTTGAATAATAGATATTGTGCGCCAGCCCATAGCATCCAATGTGGCTTTTGATATTTATCCAGACTGTAATGGCCTGTGAGTTCTGCAACGATATCAATCCCGAAATGATCATTTAGATTCTGACCAACGCCGGGCAGGTGATGGATCACTTCGATATTATGGGATTTCAGATGGTCAGATGGGCCGACACCAGAAAGCATCAATAATTTTGGTGTGCCAATTGCACCTGACGTTAGCAAAATTTCAGAATCGGCATAACAGCGATGCGTTGTACCAGATACTGTGTATTCAATGCCAATGGCCCGCGTCTTTTCTATTAGAATCCTGCTTACTTGAACATTCGTGCGTACAGTCAGGTTGGGCCGCTTTAATGCTGGGCGCAAATAGCCAACAGCAGCTGAGCATCTGCGCGCATTCTTCACAGTTAATTGATAAAAGCCACATCCTTCTTGCTGCGCGCCGTTAAAGTCTGGGTTATAGGGTAACCCTAATTCCTGACAGGAGCGAACAAAGGCGCGTGTCATTTCCTGTGGATCTTGTAAATTTGAGACACCCAAGGGGCCCTCTGTACCATGCCAGTCACCAGCTAGAACAGTATTGCCCTCTGAGCGGAGAAAATACTTCTGAATGTCTTTGAATGCCCACCCTTCGGCACCTTCGCTTTCCCACCTATCAAAGTCATCTGGATGTCCACGTGTGAAAATCTCAGCATTGATTGATGAGCCGCCACCTAAGATTTTGCCCTGCGCATAAGGGATTTCGCGACCATTGGCATGTGTTTGTGGCACTGTGTTAAACCCCCAAGTCTGAGGGCCGGCTGTCATTTTCGAAAAACCGACAGGCATGTGAATATAAGGGTGGGTATCCTTGCCACCAGCCTCCAGCAAAAGCACCTTCACATCTGGATTTTCAGATAGACGGTTGGCTAATACACATCCTGAAGAGCCACCACCAACGATGATAAAATCATATGCTTCACGAGCCATTATTCCACCCAATGGTTACGTTTACCAATTTCAACATGAACAGATTTGATCTGCGTGTATTCTTCAACACCATATATGCCGGCTTCTCGTCCCCAGCCTGATTGTTTGAAGCCGCCCAGCGGCAATTCCGGTCCTCCAGAGAGGGTTGTGTTTACCCAGAAACGGCCAGCTTTGATCTGGCGAGTTGCCTGAAGGGCAGTATCGATATTTTTCGACCAAACAGAGGCAGCAAGGCCGTAATCTGTGTCATTGGCCAAGGCAATTGCCTCCTCCAATGTGTCAAAGGTCGAAATGGTTAGAACAGGTCCAAAGATCTCATCACGGAAAATCGACATATCTGCGCTAACATTGCCAAATACAACTGGGCCAATATAACTCCCCATGCCAAGGTCAAGTGCCCCTTGACCACAAACGAGGTCAGCGCCTTCTGCTTGTCCTTTTTCAATATAAGAGAGGATGGTTTGTTTTTGTGCATCTGTTGTGATGGCGCCTACTTGTGTGGCCTCGTCCAGCGGGTCGCCAACGCGCACCTTAGCCATTTTTTCTTTAATTAAAGCAGTGAGTTTGTCGGCAACGCTGCGTTCTACGATCAGTCTTGAGCCAGACACACAGCATTGGCCGGTATTAAAGCAGATACCAAACACAACACCATCAGCGGCATCATCTAAATCAGCATCAGCAAATACAACCTGCGGGTTTTTGCCGCCTAACTCCAGGCCTAGTTTTTTGAAATTCGTTTTTCCAGCCGCATTCACAACAGACCGCCCCACATTTGTTGAGCCTGTAAATGACAGCATATCCACATGCTGATGTTCTGTTAATGCCTGACCAACTGTTGATCCTGGCCCGGTCACCACATTCATTACACCGTCTGGCAGGCCAGCTTCAGACAGAATTTCTGCCAGAATTAATGTGCTTGACGAGGTAAACTCTGATGGTTTGGCAACGATTGTACAGCCTGACGCCAGAATATAAGGCACACGCTCACATAAAATCAGGAATGGAAAATTCCACGGGGTAATTAATCCGACAACACCGACTGGCTCTCTTGTGACAATGCCAAACATGCCATCGCCTAGATTGTTGAAGCTGTCACCATGCAGGCTTCTGGCAAGACCGCTGGCATATTCAAACATGCCAATGCAACCCCCAACTTCGCCTCTAACCTGTGATATAGGCTTGCCGGATTCAACCACCTCCCAATAGACAATTTCTTCCATACGCGCGCGAATGAGCTCTGCGGTCTTGAGTAAGACTGCGGCTCTGTCTGCGCCTGAAAGACCTGACCAGCGCCGATCGTCAAAAGCAGCTTTAGCTGAAGCTACAGCCGCATCAACATCTTCTGCTGTACATCTTGGGATTCGTGTTACAGCTACATCATGGCCAGGTGATATACGAGTATTGAGATCGCGCGTGCCTGCGTCAACTGACTGGCCATTCAGCCAGAAACCGAATTCACGTGGTGCCTTTGGAAGCGTATTTGGGGTTGAAGACGACGTCATATTTTCCTCGATTAACTAATCTGCTGTAAGAATATTATCCTTTAGCTCGCCATACAGGAAGAGTGCATGAGAAACTATTTCACAATAGAGAGTTTTGACCTGTCGATTGTAAAGACAATTGCAATAATCAGCACAATTCCGAACACCATTTGCTGATGTGTTGCCGCAACCTCTAGGTATAACATAGAGGAGCGAATAACAGCCACGATCATTGTACCAACAAGCGTATTTACAACACCGCCCACGCCGCCGGTGAGCGGCGTGCCTCCTACCAGTACCGCCACAATTGCAGGCAATAGGAAACCATTTGCAATGCTAGGCGCGCCGCCTGAAAGTTTGATGGAGAAAATTACGCCAGCCAAGGCTGCTAGTCCCCCAGAAAGCGCAAAGGCCAGCACTTTGACACGGGGTACCAAAAGCCCAGAGGCTGAGGCTGCTAATTCAGCTGAGCCGACTGCCTTTAACTGTCTACCAAGGCTAGAACGGCGCTCGATCAAAAGTGCAATGACAAACACGAATGCGCCTACAAAAATTGTATTTGGAACAATGCCGGTGGAGGAGAGCATCCAGCCAAATAAGGCATCTCTGCTCTCGGAATTCATATATAGAGCGCGGTTGCCTGAAAGCCATTGGGCCAGAGAATAACAAACCCCGCCAATTGCCAAGGTTGAGATAAATGAAGGCACCAGAAAACGTGTTGTAATGAGCCCTGAAATACCACCTAGTATGACACCAACCAAAAAGCAGACAGGCACAATCCACAGCCCTAATGTTGCCAGGTAAAGCGAGGCAATAACTGTAATCATATTGGCCATTGATTGAGCGGATAAATCAATACCGCCTATGTAAATGGCGAAGGTTAAGCCCAAGGCCATAATGAAAAGTGGCACGATATCACCCATCAATATCAACAGGCTTTCAATATTCCAGAAATTCATGTCTACCAGGCCTACCAGGATCACAAGGGTGAATAAGGTTACCCAATGGTAGTTAGATTTTAAGATATCCCGCATTTCATCCTCATGTCATGGCAGAGACCAAGTCAAAAGGTGTGACCTGCTCTTGCATGCAATTAAAATTTTTCACAGCACGGCCATCTTTGACCACAGTGATATTATGGCCAAGCCCAATTGCCTCTTCAAAGGTATCTGGGATCACAATTAGCCCGATGCCAGCTGCACTCATCTCACGGATCATGGTGTAAACATCTTCTTTGGCGCCAATATCAAGCCCACGTGTTGGGTGGTCTAGCATGATGATACGTGAGCCTGTTGAGCGCCATTTTGCCAACACAACTTTTTGCTGGTTCCCACCTGACAGCCGAATGCAATCTGTGCTAGCAGACGGTGTTTTGATCGAGAGTTTATCAATCCAACTGGCGGCGAGTTTCAATTCATCTGCTTTTTTCAAAAGCCCATAGCGCGAATATGCCCCAAGTTGAGAGGAGGTCATATTTTCTGCGATATTCATTGATGCAAAAATACCCTCTATTTTACGTTCGCGTGGCATATATCCGATATGATTGCTAACCGCAGCATGCGGAGATGTAATCTTCAAAGACGGCTTATCAAAGAAGGTGATTGCGCCTCTATCTAGGCTGTGCATGCCGAAAAGAGTCCGGACAATGGCTTCTCTACCAGCCCCCTCAGTCCCGACTAGGCATAAGACTTGGCCTGCATGCAGGTCAAAGCTGATATCTTCAAATTTCTTGGCAACAGAGGCATTTTGAACTGACAAAAGCGGCGCAGCTTCTTTATCAAAGGGAAGGCGCTGGTCTTGACGATAATATTCAGTGTTGATTTCCCGGCCAACCATGCTGGCTTGAATGTTTGATGCCTTGGCTTTATTGCCTTTGACCTCATCAACGACTTCACCATCTTTGAGAACATAAATCCGGTCAGACAAGCTGATAACTTCATCAAGCCGATGTGAAACAAATATAAAAGCCGCTCGGGTCTTCAGCTTGTTCACAATCTCAAAGAGTAGTCCGACTTCATCTTCAGAAAGCACAGATGTTGGCTCATCTAGAAGGATAACCAAATCGCCTGATATGCGTTCTTCCAGCGTTAACACTTTGGCTAGTTCAATCAATTGTCTTTGCGAAAAGGATAATTTAGATGTTTCGATAGTTGGGTCTATATCAAGCCCAACCTTGGCAAGCTGCGCACGCGATGCCTCGGCCATTTTTTTAAAATCAATCAACCCAAAGCGTCTAAATTCCTGCTCGCGGCCCAGGAATAAATTTTCCATTACACTCAGATTGCCAATCAGAGATTGTTCCTGAAATACCATGCCGATACCTTGCGACATCGCATCACGCGGAGAGGTAAAACGGGTTTGACGCCCATCGATAAAAATCGTTCCTGAATCAGCTTGGTAGGCGCCAAAAATAATTTTCATTAAGGTGGATTTACCAGCGCCATTTTCACCCACTAGCCCAACAATTTCACCTTTATCTACCTTGAAATTGATATTGCTTAACGCCTTAACGGGCCCGAATTCCTTACTAACATTTTTAAATTCAAGCATGTTGACCCTCTATTTGACAAATTTTACAGCGCTTCTGTTCGTAGACAGAATGACAGCTGCAATTACCAATAGGCCAAGCACACCATCTTGGATGTAATCAGGCAAGCCAATCACGACCATGCCATTATTGATGACAGTCACAATCAAGACCCCGATCAAAGCATTAACCACACCTCCTATCGCACCCCATAATGCAACACCACCTACAACAGCAGCAGTAATGGATAGGAACATTAAATTGGCGCCAGTGACAGATTCTGCCTGTCCCAATTTTGCGACTTGCAGCACCCCAGCAAGCGCGTAGTAAAAACCAGCTAGAGAGAAGGCGAGTATTCTCGTTTTTAGAACCGGCACTCCTGATGCGCGGGCCAAATCTTCGGCGCCACCAATCGCGTAAAGATTGCGCCCTAAAATGGTCTTTTTCTGGATTAGAATGCCAACAATCAAAAAGAAAACAGCAACATAGACCATGAGTGGGAAACCCTGAAACCGGTAGGTCAGGAGCATTCTAAATACATCGTCATCTATGCGCACAATACCGCCGCCCGTCAGCAGCACAGTTGCGCCGATGCCAACAAAGCCCATTGCCAGAGATGACATGAAGGATGGGATGAGTAATTTCGCATGGATAAACCCGTTGAGGGCGCCATATGCTGCGCCAAATCCAAGGGCGGCAATGATGGCGACCCACCCGCCGCTGGCTAATGTGCCACCAAAGAATAAAAAGGCGAAACAGAAGATAACTGCGCTTAGCGCGACACCTCCTTCCATCGACAGGTCAATCGACCCCATAATAATGATAAAGGTCACCCCTATCGCCACCATTAAAAAGGGTGAGGCGGCAATCGCAATGCGGGCGAAGTTCCGCAAGCTCATAAAATTCGGATTCAAACTTGTAAAAAAAACAACCAATGCAATCAGAACGATGATCGGCATAAAGGATTTGATATTGAAATTGCTTAACATAACTTTTCTACAGACGAATTGGGCGAGCAAAATTGCCCGCCCTCTTCGGAGGAGTTGCGTTTACTTATATTGAATTTGGCCAGCTGAGAGACCCCAACGGTCAGTCCAATCATAAGTTGGTGTGGAATCAAGATATGTTTTCTTGAATTCAGCTGCATCATCTGGCGTGACCAGAATTGAAGGACCATAAAATTCACGATGTGCATTTGGCTCTTCAGATGGTACGAAGGCACCAATAGCTGCCTGATGTGCTAGCGCAAGTGCAATGCCGCCACCCCAATGCGGGTTAGTAAATACAGTAGCCAGCAAATCGCCCTTCATCACAAGATCAACGGCTTCAGGGTTACCGTCAAAA
>WTHY01000077.1 GCA_011522945.1 Alphaproteobacteria bacterium | reverse complement strand
ACATCTAATGTATTATGCCGCTGGTCATTGGCAGCGTTATTAATCAGAATTTGAATTGGTCCATGTGTTTTTGATGCTTCAGCGATTACTGCCTTTAGAGAGGTAATATCTGTGATATCACACGGAAGATAAAGCGGCCTACTACCGTGCTTTGCTTCCATTTCATCGCAAAATGCTGTTGCGTCTGAGCGTTGCACGAAGGCAACCTTCGCACCCTGTGCCAAAAATCCATCAGTTATAGAGGCCCCAATGCCAGAGCCACCACCAGTGATAAAAACGCTCTTCCCACGGAGATCATGATATGTGACTAACCCGTTCATCTCTCTAAATCCTCTACCACAGCAAGTATAGTTTACCGCTATCCTTGCAGCGTACCTTGAACAACCCACATGCGCTCTGGGAAACTCCATGGCAATGTTACACCATGATTCATTAAATAGGCACCGCTAAGCGTAAGTGAGGCTGTTTTAAGCCTTTGATAACCACGAGACAGTGTATGCGCATCTGCTTTATTCACCAAATCAATCCGATATTGCGCTTCTGCTTCTAAGCCTGCAAGACGCAAAGGCCTTGGTGAGATTTGGGACGATGTTCTAGCCTTACCCGCAAATACGATAAACTTATCTCCCTCTCTGGAAATCTGTTGTTCAGCGGTCACAGCTGGGTCTGAGCTATCAAGGCGTAATATATCTGCATCTGCCATCCAGTGGCGATTATCACGCCACCAGCCCGTAACATGTTTCAGAATATGTGCCTCTTCTTCTGTTAATTCACGTGGGTCCATTTCAAAACCCATATGGCGTTGTGCGGCAACCCAAGCTCTAAATCTGATATCAATCGTCCGACCTGATGTGTGGGATTGCCGCGGCCCCACATGGCTACCAGTTGCAATTGCTGGTAGGAATAAGGCAGCCTCATGCTGAATTCTAAGACGTTCAAGAGCATCATTACTGTCAGATAACCAAACGCGATGCGTACGACGTAAAATCCCATAATCAATCCGGCCTCCGCCAGACGAACAGCTTTCAATTTCTACCTTTGGATTCTCTTGGCGAAGCCTATCTAACAGGGCATATGTGCCTTCGGTCTGGGCCGCATCCGCTGATGGTAGCACACGGTTATGATCCCACTTGATATAGTCAATATCATAGGCTTTAAGAAGCGTATCAATTCGGTGGAATAGATAGGTTTGAACAGCCTCTAGCGACATATCCAGAACCAGCTGCTGGCGTCCCATAATCTGATCTGAATCTCCAAGCACCCAGTCTGGATGTGCTCTATATGTATCGCTGTCCGGGTTGATCATCTCAGGTTCAAACCAAAGACCAAATGACATACCTTCTGCATGAATATGGTCAATGAGTGGCGTTAACCCATCTGGATATTTCACCTCATCAATAACCCAATCTGCCAAGGCACGTTCATCATTATCGCGCGCTTTAAACCAGCCATCATCAAGGACAAAACGCTCTGCGCCTAAACTAGCCGCTTTAGTGGCAATCTCTTTCAAAGCATGGACATCATGATCAAAATAAATTGCTTCCCAGCAATTATAGAAAACAGGCCTTGGTGTTTCAGGGTTTGGGAATTGCAGGATGTAATCCCGCACATGACGCTGGAAGGCTACTGCACACCCGTTCAAACCTGCATTGGAAAATGTGCTGTATAATTTAGCAGTTTCAAAAACTGTAGATGGGGATTTTTGTGTACGAGATGCATGACCAAATTGTATTTGCCGACGCCCATCTGGTAATTCTTCTGCAATCATACGATGGCCACCAGACCAGCCATAGTGAAACGCATAGGCATCGCCAGCCACATTTGTGGCACCACGAACAGGGATAATCAGACCGGGAAAATGTTCATGACCTGTGCGGCCTGTATGGTTTTCACGATATCGTACGCCAGCTGACCAGCCTGTAGTTTGTTTCTGAAACTCTCCACACCACCTGCCTGAAAAATCATACATCTCATCACTTGCCTGAGAGGCCGGAAATACAGGAGCAGACAACCAATCAACATAGATAGGCGTTGTCGTGTGAACCGATGCAGAGCTGGTAATCACATGTGTTTCAGGATGGATTTCAAAAGCTGCGCTATACTGAATGCCAGCTGCCGCATCAGTAAAATTCACTGTGAGTGATGTCTCTGTCTGTTCAGCAGACTCAAATCGAAATTTGCTGATGATCGGACTGCCATCTAATGCACGGGCCATTAGACCCACCTGCCCCGGAAAATTACGGCTTTGCTCAGGACAGATAGACAGCTCTGGATTTTCATCCAACATACCGCCAGTAACATCGATTTCGCCAGACTGATACAGAGCCTCGAGGTCCTCATTCGCAGGCAGAGACGCGCCCCAATAGCTTATTTCCGCAAGACGATTATCCCGAGACACTAAAACGAGCGTCTGACGCGCATCATCCAGCCGCCAAGTGCGGATCACTTAACCGCCCCTAAAGTCAGACCAGCAATAAAGTGTCGTTGCATCATGAAGAACATCAAAACAGGCGGTAACGCAGCTACAATAGACCCAGCACTCATCATATTATAAGCGGCACGATATTGACCGTTAAAACTGGTAATACCAGCAGTTACAGGTGCGTGTTCAACGCCCTGTGTTAACACAATCGCCCAGAAATAATCATTCCAGATAAAGGTGAAGATAAGCACTGAAAGGGCCGCTATCGCTGGCTTTACCAACGGAATTACGATGAACCAGAAAATACGCCATTCAGCCACACCCTCAACCCGGGCTGCCTCAATCAATTCGCGTGGCAATGTACGAATAAAGTTACGCATGAAAAAGGTGCAAAAGCCGGTCTGGAAGGCTATGTGAAACAACACCAAACCTGTCTTGGTATTATAAAGCCCCATATCAAAACTCAGATCGCGCACAGGCACTAAGAGGATCTGGAACGGCACAAAATTCCCGGCAATGAACATGAAGAAAATCAGCAAATTGCCTTTGAATTTATATACTCCAAGGGCGAAGCCAGTCATGCAGCTTAGCGCCACAGCACCAATAACGGTTGGCACAGTTACCAACAAAGAGTTCAGTAGATAACGCGGCATATCAGACGCTAAAAATACACGTCCATAATTTTCCATCAGCTCAAAAGAGCCTGGTACGCCCCAATAATTACCTACAGTGAAATCAGCGCCAGGCTTAATTGAAAAGACAGCTACAGAAATCAATGGCAACAGCCAGCCAATACATAAGACTGGCAACATAATCTTATAACTAATTTGCGTGCCTCTGCCACGGTGTTGAATAGGGGTTGGGAACATTAACCAAACTCCCTTTCCTGACGATAAATTGAGACTAAGAACCCAACGATGAAAACCAGCATGATGAGGAAGAGGACAACAGCGATAGCTGCACCATATCCCATCTTAAACCCATATTCTGATAAGGCTTTTTCATACATGTAATAGGATAGCACACGAGATTGGCCGAAAGGCCCGCCTCTTGTCATGATTGAAATCAGATCAAAACTTCGCAAGGCGCCAATAATCGTGACAACAAAAGCGATGAAGGTAGCAGGTCTAAGCTGAGGCAGAATAACATACCACAACATTCTGAAACCTTTAGCGCCATCAATACGCGCGGCTTCAACCTGTTCAGGATCCAGCGCATTCAAACCCGTGAGATACAAAATCATGCAATAGGCAGTCTGCGGCCATAAACCAGCTATAATAATGCCATATGTTACAGTGGATGGATCGCCAAGCACGCTGATTGGCTCTAACCCTATGAGTGTAAGTAAATGGTTTAGCAATCCAAAACGTGGATCATAAAACCATGTGAACACCAGACCAACGATGACTTGGCTGATAACAAAAGGGAAGAAAAATAGAGACTTATAAAGCCGAATTCCAGCAACAGTCTGATTCAAGAACAAAGCCACTGCTAAGCCGCCAGGAATGGCCAATAAATAGAGTACTAGCCATTTCAAATTGTTCCATAAAGAGATCTCAAAAGCCCTGTCAGAGATGAGCTTTTCGTAATTCTTCATCCCAACATATTCAGGCACACCCATGCCATCCCATTTATAGAATGAGATGTTGAAACTTTGCACGATTGGGTAGAGCACATAAAAGGCGAAAAACAGTAAACCAGGCAGTAAAAACAGCCATGGTGTAACAACCAGCTTATTCTTAAGACCAATATGCTGCAAACTCGTCATGGTTACGGCCACATTACTAAAATGGATAAATAAAACGGATAAATGAAAAAAATCAGGAGCGGACGTGCCGCTCCTGATAATTTAGGACGAATTAGTAAACGTCTTTACGATGTGCTTCTAGACGCTCAAGAATGTCATCTAGATTGTCTGGGAAGACCATAAATTCCTGGATACCTTCCATAGCCACTGAGTTCATCTCAGCTGGGTAGTCACGGTCAAAGAACTGCGCCACACCACCTGGTGAATTTGAGCTTAGCATTGCGAAACCTTCATTCAAGAACTTGTCATCATCGATAGATGCTGCTGCGTTAATTGGCAGCTGACCAAGGCCTGAACCAGCATTAATCAGAGTCTGGTTCTCAGCAGACACAACAAAGCGCAAGAATTCTTTCGCGTTTTCTTTATTCTTTGCATATTTTGTGATGTGCAATGTGTCTGTTGGTGCATCTTCAGCAAGAGCTACACCGTCAGCAAGTGGAACAAACTGATAGAAGACAAGCTTGCTATCGTCTAGACCAGCTTCTCTTAGAGGTGCAACTGCGAAGTTACCAATA
>WTHY01000092.1 GCA_011522945.1 Alphaproteobacteria bacterium | reverse complement strand
GTCCACTGCTTATCAAAAGATGGGATAGTTTGCCCCGAGAGGTTTGTTTCCAAGATATTGGTTATAGAGATTTGTCTCATTGTGCCTCTTGATTGGGGCCATCTATATAGCGTCTTTTTGCAAAAAACATGTCTATATCTAGGATTGGGCATAAAAAAGCTAGGCCAGTAACTATGCTGGCCTAGCCTCATAATTTTGGATGCTATTTAGCCGACTTGCTGAGGCACAAAATCTGCCGGGTCAATGCCGGCTACAGATACTGGCTTCTTCATGGCATCACGGCGGAATGGCTCACCAAGTTCTTGGTTCAAAACAACTTCAATAAAGGTCGTTTTCTTATCTTCCATCTGTGCACGAATAGCCGTATCAAGCGCCTTAGCGAGATCATCCATAGTTGAGACCTGAACACCCTCTACACCACACTGTTTCGCAATGCCGGCATATGTGACATCTAGATCAAGCTCTGTGCCTACGAAATTATCCTCGAACCAGAGTGTGGTGTTACGCTTTTCAGCGCCCCACTGATAATTACGGAAAATGACCATCGTAATTGCGGGCCATTCTTCACGTCCAACAGATACCATTTCATTCATAGAAATGCCGAACGCGCCGTCACCTGCAAAGCCAACTACAGGCACGTCAGGCTTAGCAATTTTAGCGCCGGCAATCGCTGGGAAACCATAGCCACATGGACCAAATAGACCAGGGGCTAGATATTTGCGGCCTTCGTCAAATGTTGGGTATGCATTACCTATGGCACAGTTATTACCAATGTCAGAGCTAATAATAGCATCGCGAGGCAGGACAGATGTAATAGCGCGCCATGCCATACGTGGGCTCATCTTTTCTGGCTCACGGTTGCGGGCACGCTCATTCCAGCTTGTGCCTGGATCATCATCTTCATGGTCAAGCATTGTAAGCTCTTGCTGCCATGCAGATTTTGTTGTGGCAATTATCTCTTTACGCTCTGCGCGGCCTTGGTCGCCAGCATCAGCGCTCAGATGTTCTAAAATGCCAGTAGCAACTTTCTTAGCATCACCGACAATACCTACTGTTACAGGCTTGGTCAGGCCAATTCTGTCAGGGTTGATATCAACCTGAATGATTTTCGCATCAGCTGGCCAGTAATCAATGCCGTAGCCAGGCAATGTTGAAAACGGGTTGAGACGTGTGCCAAGTGCTAATACCACATCAGCTTGTGAGATAAGCTGCATACCAGCCTTTGACCCATTATAGCCTAGCGGCCCTGCAAAGAGTGGGTGCGAGCCTGGGAAGGCATCATTATGCTGATACCCGCAACATACTGGTGCATCTAGGCGTTCAGCCAGAGCAATAGATGTATCGATAGCGCCGCCAATCACAACACCTGCACCGTTTAAAATCACTGGGAATTTTGCATTTGATAATAATGCAGCGGCTTCTGCGATAGCTGTATCACCACCATGCGGGCGTTCAAACTCCACAATAGCAGGCATGGCGATATCAATGACTTGTGTCCAGTAATCACGTGGCACGTTAATCTGACATGGTGCAGATAGGCGCTTGGCTTGAGAAATCACGCGGTTTAGAACCTCTGCGATACGCGATGGGTCACGTACTTCTTCTTGATAGGCAACCATATCCTTGAAGAGCGCCATTTGCTCAACTTCTTGGAAGCCACCTTGGCCAATCGTTTTATTAGCGGCTTGCGGTGTAACCAATAGAAGGGGCGTATGATTCCAATAAGCAGTTTTTACAGGTGTCACGAAATTTGTAATACCTGGGCCATTTTGTGCCACCATCATGCAGACCTCACCAGAAGCACGTGTGTAGCCATCAGCCATCATGCCTGCATTACATTCATGCGCTGTATCCCAAAATGTAATACCTGCTTGCGGAAACAGATCAGAGATTGGCATCATCGCAGAGCCAATGATTCCAAAGGCATGGCGAATGCCATGTCGTTGTAGAACTTTTACAAAAGCTTCTTCAGTCGTCATTTTCATTTTGAGCACCCCATTTTACTAGCTAGTGTCTGTGCAATAAGCATTCTGCCGGCTGATCCGCCGCCTGAATGTTTGTCATAAGGCTATATGTCCGCATATAGCTAAATCCCTGATAGTCTTCTGCCATAGCGCTTGCAACCTTGTTAGGTCCAAAATAGCGTTAAATTGGATCCAAAATAGAGTCGAGGCGAATATGTCTGAGGGCCTTTATCGCCCTGCAATAGCTTTTGCGACAAGATCTACCCCGGCAGGTATTTTACTAGCTGGAATAGAGGAATAGGCAAGTCGCATTGCATTCGTTCTGGTTTCCTCGAAAAAGAAACTTGCGCCAGGTTCAATTAACACACTCTGTTCGGTTAATTCAGCAGCGAGTGCTGTTGTGTCTAATGTTTGTGGGCCATAAATCCAAAAACTTGTCCCCCCAAATTTGGCGGCCTGTGTATCCAGTAGACCAACTTGTGCGAGAGACTCAGACATAACTGCGCGTCTGGCAGCAAGGCGTCGCCGTAATTTGCGAATCTGCGCATCATAATGACCAAGGGCAAGAAAGTACGCAGCTGTGCGCTGCAGGTGTCCAGGTGGGTGCCGTAGCATTAAATGCCGCAATTTTCGTGCTGATTTAATGACAGGGGCAGGCGCCACCAGATAGCCAAGCCGTAATCCGGGAAAGAGTGATTTTGAAAAACTACCCACATATAAAACGCGCCCGTCCGCATCTTTTGATTTCAGGGCGGGTGCTGGCTTTTCAAGAAAATTCATTTCAAATTCATAATCATCCTCGATAATCAGAAAATCATCTTTCTGTGCTGAGGTGAGTAAGTCTTGACGCCGGTCAGCTGAAAGTGTCGCTGTTGTTGGGCATTGATGTGAGGGGGTGATGACAACAAGATCTGCTTTGGTCAAATCTTCGCCATCAAGAATGATACCATTTTCATCAACAGGACAGCTATGCAGATTGTTCGTCCGTAATCTTAAAATATCCCGTAAATCTGGATAGGTTGGCTCTTCGATCACAACATGCGAATCCTGTGACACCAAAAGCTGAGCCAGCAGATACAGGGCATTCTGTGCCCCCATCGTAACGAGAATTTCATCAGAAGAAGCTATGATGCCACGCGCTGGCAAGGTTCTAGTACGAATATATTCCACGAGCATCGGGTCATCATGCTGGCCAAAATCGCCAGCAGTAATACCAAAATTTCGCAATCCAAGCGCCTGTCTTGCACAATCACGCCATTCAGAATGATTAAACAGGGTTTGATCTGCTTGCCCATAAACAAAGGGATAGTTGTATTCCCGCCAGTTAAGTGGCTTCTGCAAGACTCTTATATCTTCATAATGTGACAAAAGCCGATTCTGCCAACCTACTGAATCAGTCCTTATCGTTTGCGCTGAGGCTTGCCCACCAGATATTATGCTGGTGCTATCGAGCGCTGTATCAGAAACAGGCGCATCCTCACTCACATAAAATCCAGAACGGTGCCGGGCACTTAGATACCCGTCATCCTGGAGCGCCTTATAAGCAAAGGTGATTGTGTTTCGCGACAGGCCAAGATGTTCTGCTAATTCACGACTGGATGGTAACCTGTCCCCAGGCTGCAGGCTTCTATCAAGAATAGCTGAGACGATCATTTCACGCACCTGCCCTTGCAAGCTTGTGCCAAGCTGTGGGTCAAGTTTGAAAATGAGATTATACATCATCAATCCTTAAAATCAGTATGCGGCTAGTGCGCTTACCCAAAAATATTCGCCCCATCGAACCTGCCCAGCCGAATACGTCCGGACGGATGTGCCCAGTCGGATGTGCCCAGTCGGATACGCCCAGTCGAATGCGCCCAGTCGAATGCGCCCAGTCGGATACGCCCAGTCGAATGCTCCCAGTCGGATATAGCTAGACCAGCTTTTCAGCCTGTCGCCAGTATTCCCTAACCAGATACCCAACAATACTGGATCTATCAATAGCCTATTTTGGATCTATGAATGGAAAAACCGGCTGTTCTACTGTTTGGAAAATATTTTGGTAGGATATTGCGCAAAGGCTGTTGTTGCGCGCACAAACAAATCTCTTAGTAGATACATGTCGCAAATGGATGGAGGATAGTATGCCGTTTGATGTGAACTCACTTGAAAATCACTGGATGCCTTTCAGCGGGAATCGTGATTTTAAAGCTAACCCCCGCCTTGTTGTGAAATCAGAAGGCATGTATTGCTGGAACCATGAGGGTGGCCAATTGATTGACGGCTCATCTGGGCTGTTCTGTACACCAGCAGGTCATGGTCGCCGTGAAATTGCAGAAGCTGTATATAAGCAAATGCAGGAAAATGATTACATTCCGCATTTCCAGATGGGTCACCCTGGCTCATTTGAGCTGGCCCAACGTGTTGCCCGCATTCTGCCTGACCCGTTCAACCATGTCTTTTTTGTGAATTCAGGTTCTGAATCAGTTGAAACCGCGATGAAAATCGTTATGGCATATAATCGTGCCCGCGGCGAGCATCAGCGTTTGCGCTTTGTCAGCCGTGAGCGTGCTTATCATGGTGTGAATATGGGCGGTGTATCACTGGCAGGTATGGTTCGTAACCGTGAGACATTCCCAGTGACATTGCCAAATATTGTAACAATGCGTCATACGATGACACCGGAGCAGGCTTTCCAGAAAGGCCAGCCAGATACTGGCGCTGAATTAGCTGAAGATCTGCAGCGTATTTGTGAAACCTATGGTGGGTCAACAATTGCGGCTGTGTTTGTTGAGCCAATTGCCGGGTCTACAGGCACATTAGTGCCGCCAGTAGGATATCTAAAGCGTATCCGCGAAATTTGTGATGAGCATAATATTTTGCTGGTATTTGATGAGGTGATCACAGGCTTTGGTCGTACAGGTAAGCCATTTGGTAGCCAGGCATTTGATGTAACGCCAGATATCATTACCATGGCGAAAGCCCTAACAAATGGTGCGATTCCAATGGGCGCTGTTGCTGTGCGTGACGAAATTTACGAGACTGTCACAAACGCATCTCCTGAGAATGCTATCGAATTCTTCCATGGATATACCTATTCAGCACACCCAGCTGCCTGTGCGGCCGGTATTGCGACTCAGAAAATTTATGAAGAGGACCAGCTGTTTGAACGTGCGGATGATATGTCATCTTATTTCCTAGATGCTATCTGGTCATTGAAAGATCATCCGCTTGTAAAGGATTTACGTGGATATGGTATGATGGCTGGGGTTGAGGTGCATCCGCATGGCGGTGCTGGTGCCCGTGGGACTCAGATGCAAAAAGACATGTTCTGGAATGGTCTACATGTGAAATTCACAGGTGATGTTGCTATTTTGGCACCGGCTTTCGTGGCAGAACGTCATCATATTGATGAAATTGTAGATAAATTTAGAAAAACACTAGACCAACATGCTTAATTTGGTGAATGGTGTTTAATAGAATTTGCGGCGCTAATCATAACATTTATTCTGCCGTGAAAAGTGCCTGCTCCTTACTCTGTGAGTGTTCAGGTGAAGTTTATGTTTCAGGAGGGAACACATGAAACAGTTAATGAAAAAAATCACAATGGGCGCATCTGCTCTTGTTATGGCTGGCCTTGCCATGCCTGCACAAGCAGCTGATTCGGTCAACGTCGCCTTCTTCCTAGAGTGGGCAACTCCAAACCAGATCGCAAAGGTTGACAAGGCCTATGATGAAGCGATGGGTGTCGATGTAAACTGGACAGATTTTCTGACAGGCACAGCCATGACAGAAGCGATGCTAGCAGGTGATATTGATATTGCCTATTCACAAGGTCTTGCACCATTTGTGACAGCTATCAAGCAAGGTGCGCCATTAAAGATGGTATCTATCGCTGTTGTTTATGAAGCCAATGATTGCTTTGTATCAAATGGCCTTGGTATTGATTCATCAAATGCATCAGAGCTTGAAGGCAAGACAGTTGCTGTGCCACTAAACACAATGGCTGACTTCTCATTCCGCAAGCAGATGGCTGCTCTTGGTGTAGATACATCAACAATGACAATTGTTGACCAGGCTCCACCTGATGGCGCTGTATCACTTGCAGATGGCTCAGTTGACATGGCTTGTATATTCGGTGGTGCATCTGCAAAGGCAGCTGGCGAAGTTGGTACACCAATCATGAGCACACAGGAAAAGACTGATGCTGGTATTGGTTCATTTGACGTTGTATCTGTGACAGAAAAATTCGCAACAGAAAATCCTGATCTTCTTCGTACATTCCTAGAAGTTACCGACGAAGCAAACGCAGCCTGGACAGGCAGTGATGAGCAGATTGCTAAAGTGGCAGCCGATGCTGGTATGGATGTGGAAACAACACGCAACCAGATGTCAGGTTTCATCTTCCCATCATCAGCTGACCAGTTAAGCACATATTTCGGTAATGATGGTATTGCTGCTGCAGCTGCAGAATCACTTGGCCAGGTATTTGTGAAGACAAATGTGAGCAACCTGTCTGGTTCTGTATCACAGACAATTGATAGCTCTTACCTACAGTAAGACGTTTCAAAACTAATTACATACAGGGCCTGTTTGGTCAGGCCCTGTACATGTTTTAAGGTATTTCAAAAAAAACTATAGGTGATGTCATGGCGGACTTGGTCTGTAACGATCTGAGTATGACATTTCGCGTCCCAGGGTCTCCCTTGGAAGTGGAAGCGCTGAAAAATATTAACTTCACTCTGAAGAAGGGTGAACTTTTGTCAGTCCTCGGCCCGTCAGGCTGTGGCAAAACAACACTTCTCAATATTATTGCAGGGTTTTTGAACCCATCAGGCGGCGAAATCACCCTTGGTGACAAAAGCATTGAGGGGCCAGGGGTCGAGCGTGGCATGGTGTTCCAGCAAGGGGCCTTGTTTGAATGGCTACCTGTTGCCAAAAATGTTGATTTCGGCCTACGAATGAAGAAGACAAGCGAAGAAGAGAGCATCGCGCTTGTCGAAAAATGGCTTGATATCGTTGGCTTGCAGGGGTTTGGTGATACACCTACCTATCAGCTATCTGGTGGTATGCAGCAGCGTGTAGCGCTCGCCAGATGCCTTGTAAATGACCCAGACCTCATTTTGATGGATGAGCCACTTGGGGCGCTAGATGCTTTGACACGAGAAAAGATGCAGTCGCTAGTTCTTGAGCTGTGGAAAGAGACTGGCAAGACAATCATGATCATTACCCATTCTGTGGAAGAAGCTTTGTTATTGGGTGAACGTTTATTTGTGATGGCGCCTCGCCCTGGGAGGATCCACAAGGAATATCGCCTGCCTTTTGCTGAGCGTGGTCTGACCAAATCACTGAGAGACGTCAAACAGGACGAGGATTTCGCTGAAGTGCGTGAAGAAATTCTATCCATGATTTGGAACATGGAAGAGGAGATTATGAGCGGTGCTTGATTGGATTTCTGATAATCGTGCTGTCATTGCAGCTTTTCTAATTCTCCTATTTGGAGCTAGCTTCTTTATTGCCATTTATATTGGTCTGAAGCAGAGTGCTTTGCGAGCCAAGGATGAGGTGTTTGGTGATCCAGACCGCACAAAAGGCGGCTGGTATTGGGCCTTATGCGGTGTGTCAGCACTCATGCTGGTCTGGTTCTATTATAGCTGGGGTATGGCACGCGCCTTTTTCCCAACAGCGGCAAATGAATTCTGTCAGGTTGCAAAAGTCGAAGAAGCGTTGTCGCCCATCACAGCGACCTTGCCTATTGGCTCACGCTATTACAAATCGACTACGCTTGTAACGCGTAATGGTGCACAGCTGGATGATTTGCAAGCTGGTATGCCTGTGGCTGTTTTCACAGCCTCAGAGATGAACACGCTTAATGTCATCATGGATGATACAAGAGAGTTGATTGCCATTTTCTCTAATCCTGAATATCAGAATGAGGTGTCGATTTCGGAATTCGAAATGGTCGCTGCTGAGCTTGATGGATTAAGCGAACGCCTGCGCTCTGGCTATGATGGCTATGTGCCAACAGCCGAAGCTCTGGAACAGGCGAATTGGGGCACAAGTAAGGTTGAAATCCCGCTCCTGCCAGAAACCGCACGTGGGATGATGCTAGATGAGGTTGCAACAGAGGCAGCCGGCATCTCGAAGCAGTTTTTGAAATTACGCAACCAGTCAGATGAAGCTGATGAGCTGATCGCGGCAACGCGTGTAAAGATTGATACAATCAAGGCTGTGAATAAATCAGGCAGTTTTGCTGAAGATGTACTTGCTGAACGTACCGCCTATGTCAAAGCTGTTGAGCGTATTTTCAAGCGGATTGATGATGGCACAATCCTGCCAGCGGAGTCGCTTGTTGGCGTGAATTTGGCAGTTGTAAATCTGTATGATGCACTTGATGAGGCGAAAGGCGGGCTTCGGACTGTTGAAGCTTTATTTATGCCAGGTGATGGTATTGTAAAATCACGCACACAATGTACAGAACAAGGCCCTGGACGCTGGCTACCAAAACCAACAGATGTAGTCGGCACCTTCTGGACCTTGGGGAATCCAAATCTAGAGGCAGGCGGCGGCTATAAAGGAACTGTGCTGCTTTGGTGGAAGTGGTTGCCAATCGCTAGCATCGTCGATTTCTTCATACCAGACAGTCTGATTGATATGTTGCCAGGCAGCTATGGGTCACATGACCAAGATGGTCAATTTGTTCCAAATTACAAAGATAATCTGCTCGCCTTTGCGCAAGGGGAGGTTTATCTGGGTGCTATCCCAATGTTTGATGGCCATATCTGGGATTCTATGTTCCGTGTGATTGTCGCTATGGCGCTTGGTATTTTGGTTGGCGTGCCGCTTGGCATTTATATGGGTGTATCTCGTTTCTTCAAGAGCTTCTTTGACCCTCTGATCGAACTATATCGTCCCGTACCGCCCTTGGCTTGGGCACCACTCATTCTGACCATTTTTGGTATTCAGGATGATGGTAAAATCTTCCTGCTATTCATGGTGGCTTTCGCCATTATGGTGATTTCCGCCCGCACAGGTGCCTCTGGTACACAATTATCTAAGATACGGGCGTCTCACTCACTTGGTGCAAGCAACGGGCAGATTCTCCGCTATGTGATCCTGCCAAATGCGCTTCCAGAAATCCTAACGGGCATCCGGATTGCCATTGGGGTATGTTGGGGCACGCTTGTAGCAGCAGAAATGCTCGCAGGTACAACAGGTGTTGGCTTTATTGAGAATGTGGCACGTACAGTATCTGACTATGAGTTGATCTGGGTGACAATCCTCATAATGGGTGTGCTTGGTCTGCTGTTTGATCTTGTGATGCGCTATCTGATTAGCCGTTTGATACCATGGCGTGGTAAAGGGTAATTAGCATTTATCAAGATAGGTGAAGTCTGCTTACTATTACAAATAAGCTTACTATTTGAATTTGGCTTATGGGGCGTTCGGTGTAAAAAGCGGCGCCCCATTTAGTTTATATTTGGCAATTGCATCCTGTCCGTCTGGACCTGTCAGCCAGTTTGCAAACCCTTCTGCTGCAGCAAGATTTACATGCGGGCAATGGTCTGGGTTGATAGGCACAATGCCGTATTGATTGAATAAGTCAACATCACCCTCAAATAGGATTTTATGCGTGCCTTTATTGCCAAATTTCAACCAGGTTGCTCGGTCGGTATAGCTATAGGCATCCAGTTCAATAGCTGTATTTAATGTTGCGCCCATCCCTGTGCCTGTCTCTAGATACCAATCACCACTATAAGGGGTTGGGTCTAGGCTAAGCCTATTCCAAAGGCTGCGTTCTGATTTGTGCGTCCCGCTATTATCCCCGCGTGAGATAAAACGAGATTGTGATGTGAAAAGACGGGCAAACACATCTTTCACAGAAGTGCTGTTAGCAATATCGGCTGGATCCTCTGCCGGTCCAATCAGAATGAAATCATTATACATTACAGGCTTGCGATAAAGCCCAAACCCATCATCCACGAATTTCAGCTCATCATCTGTGGAATGTATGAGCAATATATCACCATCGCACCGTCTACCATTTGTCAGGGCTTGTCCGGTGCCTACGGCAACAACCCTGACCTCAATACCCGTTTCAGCTTCGTAAAGCGGCAGCAAATAGTCATATAGGCCAGAATTTTGTGTTGATGTCGTCGATTGCAGAATAAGTGTCTCTGCTGCTGTGGCATGGCTAGCAGCAACGAAACAGGATATTAAGAGTGCATAAAGGCGCATTTGCTATGGTGCTCACAAGGTGAGATAGTCGGTTTTGTCTCTGTCCCAGTATGTATAAACCATGGTGGTACTGCTTGGGATAAGGGTATATAATCCAAACATAGTTTAATGACACGCATTTTTCGACTTTTGAACATTCAAGACATATGACATTACCTACGCCTTTGACAGACCCGTATGGACGGCAGATTGATTATATTCGTCTTTCAGTAACAGATAGATGTGATTTTCGGTGTGTCTATTGTATGGCAGAGCAGATGCAGTTTCTGCCGAAAAAAGAACTGCTGACATTAGAGGAACTTGAACAAGTCTGTCGCAGCTTTATGGCGCTTGGCACACGCAAAATCAGGCTAACAGGCGGTGAGCCATTGGTACGACGTAATATCATGCAGCTCATTGAAAATCTGGGTGCTGAGGTAAAATCGGGTGCGCTTGATGAGCTCACTATTACCACAAATGGTAGCCAGCTATCCAAGATGGCAAATGATTTGGCTAAGGCTGGTGTGCGGCGGGTAAATGTATCGCTTGATACGCTGGATAAGGTGCAATTCCAGAAAATCACAAGATGGGGTGATTTAGATCAGGTGCTAGCCGGATTAGAGGCTGCTAAAAGCGCTGGGCTTGATATCAAGATAAATGCTGTTGCGCTTAAAGATGTCAATGACGAGACGTTGCCTGACATGATACGCTGGGCTGGTCGTGAAGGGTTTGATTTAAGCCTTATCGAAGTCATGCCCATGGGGGATATAGGTGGTGAAGATAGGCTTAACCAATATCTGCCTCTTTCTGTGGTAAGAACACAGTTGTCTAAGCAGTTTACCTTGGTTGATACAGACTATCGATCAGCTGGGCCTGCACGTTATGTAGAGATTGCAGAAACAGGACGCCGGCTTGGATTTATTACACCTTTGACACATAATTTCTGTGAAAGTTGCAATCGGGTAAGGCTGACTTGCACAGGTCAGCTATATATGTGTCTTGGTCAGGATGATAAAGCTGATTTAGCATCTGCATTACGTAATGGGGGCGAGGCTGCCCTCACAGAGGCTATTATCGAAGCCATTGGCAGAAAGCCAAAAGGGCATGATTTTGTTATTAGCCGGCGTGCACCAAATGCCAATGTTGCGCGTCATATGAATGTAACAGGTGGCTAGGATGATTGTATTTGGGCTAGCTGGCTGGTCAGGTGCAGGCAAAACACAGCTTGCAGAAGCGCTTATCCAGCATTTTACCCAGATGGGATATCGTATTGCTACGGTTAAACATGCTCATCATAAATTTGATGCTGATATACGTGGCAAAGATAGCTGGCGTCATCGCAAAGCCGGTGCCGCACAAGTCTTGATTTCTTCGCAGCACCGCTCAGCCTTATTCACTGAATATGCAGATACCAAAGAGCCAGAGCTAGAAGCATTATTATCACAGCTGGCACCTGCAGACCTTGTTTTAGTTGAAGGTTTTAAATCTGCATCTATACCAAAATTGGAGGTATGGCGGCCCTCAGTTGGAAAACCAATATTGCATAGTGATGACCCACATATTTTTGGTGTTGCAACTGACAACATCATTGATGAGTGTACGATACCGCAGTTCCACCTAGATGATATTGCATCTATTGCAAGCTTTTTGCTTGAACAATTGGCAGTGCCAAAACCGCAGCAGCAAAATCGGTTTGGTAAATTATGAAACGCCAAGATAAATCATCCGAATTAACGCCTTTGGATATTGTGCAGCAGATTGTATCTGAGCGCATATCTCAAGTCAGCGGCAGTGAAGCTGTATCTTTGTCAGACATATCCGCAATGGTGGGCCGTATTTCAGCAGAAACGATCCGTGCGCCTCAAAACTTACCTATAACAGACAATGTTGCTGTAGATGGCTATGCTATTAGATTATCCGCATTAGAGGCGAACCCAAAAGAATGGTTTCCTGTTAAAGCGACAGTGCGTGCAGGGCATCCCTTTGCAGGACATATTGCAGCAGGCGAGGCAGCAGCTGTTTATACTGGTGCGGTTTTGCCTGAAGGCGTTGACTGTGTCTTTATGCACGAGGATTGTCTGCTAAAAGACGGCCAAGTTCAAATTCAAATTTCGGGCAGAGCTGGGTTGAATATCAGGCCTGCCGGTGAAAATTTACGGCAGGGCGAGATTTGCATTGCCGATGGGGATATCGTGACACCGCAGGATATTGGGCAACTTGCCGCTGCTGGTATTGCGCAGCTAAAGGTACGGTCAAAATTAAAAATAGCACTTTTGTCTACAGGTGATGAAGTAGCAAGTGCATTTCAAACTGCCGCCGGTAACGCACAGATTCTTGATGCGAATGGGCCTATGTTGCAAGGCTTGCTTGCTGCAGATGGCTTCGAAGCCGCTTCTGCTCAGATTATTCCCGATAATAGAGAGGCGCTGTCTAACGCATTTTCAAAAGCATTAGACAAGGCAGATGTTCTGATTACCTCAGGCGGGGCTTCGGACGGGCTAGAAGATCATACACAAGCAGCTATGCATGATAATGGCGTTGAAAGTCTTTTCTGGCGTATTGCTATGAAGCCAGGGCGCCCTATGGCTGTTGGCCAAAAAGCCGGTAAGCTTGTGATATGTTTGCCTGGCAATCCTGTAGCTGTATATGTCTGTTACAAGCTTCTTGTGGCTGGTTGGTTGAAACAGATGCTTGGCATGCCTGCAAAGCCTTTGCTAAGAGCAGAGCTCCCTGTCGGGTTTCAACATAAAAAACGTGCCGATAGAGCAGAATTTTTACGTGCACGTGTTGAGACTAGCGATAATGGTCAAGCACAATTGCAGATTAATGGGCGCAAAGGCGCTGGTGTGATATCATCTTTGCAAGGCGCTGATGGGCTTGTCGAAATTCCTATCGGTATCACAGAGGTGCAGGTTGGCGACAGGTTGCCATTTTTGCCATTTCGGGAGCGTGGATTATGAAGCTTGTCTATTTTGCATGGGTGCGTGATCATACAGGTTGTGCTGAAGAAGAGATGTCACTTCCAAAGGGCATCACAACTGTTGAAGCGCTGGCCATGCATCTTGCTTCAAGGTCAGATGCCTACCACAAAGCCTTTCACAATGTGAACGCTGTACGGGCTGCTGTGAATAAGGAGTTTGCAACAGGAGACACGATTGTTTCAAATACTGATGAGGTTGCGTTTTTCCCACCTGTAACAGGAGGATGAGGATGCAAACATACCTCTCAGTACAAACAGCTGATTTCGATATTGCAAGTGAAATAGACAGCTTGAAATCAAGAGGTGCCGGGGCTCTTGTTAGCTTTGTTGGTACTGTGCGAGATAGCTCAGATGATGCAAGTCTTATAGCCTTATGGCTGGAACATTATCCAGACATGACCGAGCAGGAAATTGGTAGAATTATTAAAGCAGCACAAGCAAGATGGCCGCTGACAGCTGTTCGTGTGATACATCGTATTGGCCGGTTATCTCCAACAGATAATATCGTTTTTGTTGGTGTGGCCTCAGCACATAGAGATTCTGCTTTTGAAGCTAGTCGTTATATTATGGATTATTTAAAGAGTGCTGCTCCGTTCTGGAAGGCAGAAGAAACTGCTCGTGGCAAATGCTGGGTTGATGCTAAAGAGCAGGATCTAGAAGCAATGGCGCGCTGGGAAGCCTAATATCTAACCCTTATGGCAAATTCTCCCAGATGGGTGTTTGTCAGCAAAAGGCACCCTGGCTGAATGTGGCATACCATTTACTCACAAGTGATTCCTGTGAAGATAGCTTAGCTTAAAGGTCTAAAATGCTGCCTGACCCATGCCTATACCAGACGCCTTTGAAAACAGCTTCTGGTGCCCTCATGACAGGCTGCCCCTGTTTGTTCAATCACAAGAAGTACAGTGTCCCCATCGCAATCAAGACGGATGTCTTTGACTATTTGGATGTGTCCTGATGTGTCTCCCTTGCGCCAGAAGGCATTTCGAGACCGTGAGAAATAACAGGCACGACCAGTTTCAATCGTCTCCAGCAACGTATCTTTTGTCATCCAGGCCATCATCAGCACTTCACCAGTATCATATTGCTGCGCAATAGCTGGGACAAGACCATCTTGATTGAAGCGTACAGCATCGATCAGGGTTTTTGCATTTGCTGACATCTAACAGGTTCCTTTGGTTTGTTTAAACAGGGGGTTTTATTTTGAGGGGGGAATATTTGCCCTGCAGTCAAAAGCCTAAAAGTGCTAATCTGATTTGACAAGCTTTGTACATAGTCTGTGCTCTAATGCAAATCCAGATATCAACTAGACAAGCAGAGAGATGAGGGCTGGTCTGAGACAAAAATATAGCTATTTTAGTCAGGCGGATAGTATTTATAGGGCGCGCAATGCCCATTTAGAACAAAGGAATGAACTTATGAAAACAGCACAAAATTATCTTGAGGAAGCCAATTCTGTAGTGCCGTCTATGTCTGTTGAAGATGGTATCGCTTTGCATGGTTCAGACGATGTAGTGTTTGTTGATGTACGTGATAGTAGTGATATTGCTGCAAGTGGTACAATTGCAGGTGCGCTCAGAATCCCACGTGGTTTGATTGAGTTTAAAGCTGATCCCGCAACGCCTTTGCATGAGCCTGCTTTAGACCCGTCGAAGCAGATTGTCTTGGTTTGCGGTGCAGGCGGCATGGCAGCTCTGTCTGGCAAAGTTCTGAAGGAAATGGGCTTCGAAAATGTTGCTAATGTTGGCGGCTTTGGCAGCTGGGCTGAGTCTGGTGGTCCAACTGAATAGGCAGTGATTTGCTACCTTGTAAAATAGGTGGCGTATTTTTATGCCTGTAAGGCATTTTAGACTTTTCAGGATGGGCGGTATTGCGTCACAATTTAGCGTTAGGGAGGCTGTAAATGAGCCAAAAGCGCGAAACTGATATTTGGGTTGACTGTTTGCAATATGCGAATTGGTCCGAACAGATATTTCAAGAGATGCAGATAGGGCAGGTTGATTGTGTGCATGTCACTATCGCCTATCATGAAAATTTTCGAGAAACCATTCTGAATGTAGAGGCATGGAACCGCTGGTTTGAAGCCCTACCAAACAGAATTTGCCATGCACATTCAGCAGCAGATATTCGCCAAGCTAAGGCAGATGGCAAAACAGCAATTATATATGGGTTTCAAAACCCCTCACCCATAGAAGATGATATTGGGCTGGTTGAAATATGGCATCAGCTTGGCGCCCGTTTTATGCAACTCACCTATAATAACCAATCATTATTAGCAACAGGCTGCTATGAGGAAACAGATAGTGGCATCACCCGTATGGGACGAGAGGTTATCGCTGAGATGAACCGCGTTGGTTTGGTTGTGGATATGAGCCATTCCGCGGAAGGGTCAACTTTGGAGGCTATGGAGGTATCAAGCCGTCCCATCGCTATCACACATGCTAATCCAGCCAGCTGGCATCCAGCGCGCCGCAATAAGTCCAGAGCCATTCTTGAGGGGTTATCGCAGACAGATGGCATGATCGGTTTTTCCTTATATCCACATCATCTTCAAGGCGGCAGTGATTGTTCGCTTGAAGCCTTTTGTAGAATGATTGCAGATACAGCAGAAATTATGGGCATCGATCATATCGGTATTGGATCTGATTTATGTCAGGACCAACCTGATTCAATTGTGGAATGGATGCGCAATGGCCGCTGGACCAGAACAAAGGATTTTGGTGAAGGTTCCTCAGATGCGCCAGGATTTCCGCCACAGCCAGATTGGTTCGAGACGAATGCACATATGCCAAATATTGCTTCAGGTCTTGCCGCTGTAGGGTTTAATGCTGATGAAGTTCAGAAGATTATGGGCGGCAACTGGATGCGCTTTTTTGAGGCAAATTTCGGACCTCAGCCAAAGGCATAAGGCTGGCAAGTCAGGGAGGCTTAACTATGGCAGAAATATGTAAGCCGGCTGCAGATGAAATTGCGCGCCGCAGGCCGCCTGAAATAGTCATGCGGCTAGCACGCATAGGGGCTTTTTTTCCAACGCGCCTTTCTTTTATGCGGACACTTATAAGACGGCTGGCTGCGGCCAACACGATGATTACCCGCCGCCATTGGGAGATGGATGAAAATGGCTATGGCCGTGCTGTCTTTTCACTCAAATTAGGTGGTCGGGATTATG
>WTHY01000099.1 GCA_011522945.1 Alphaproteobacteria bacterium | reverse complement strand
ATGAATACCCGTCTACAGGTGGAACATCCTATCACCGAGGAAATCACCGGCATCGATCTTGTGCGCCAACAAATTAAAGTTGCCTCAGGTCAGGCCTTAGATTTTAGCCAGGAAGATGTGACATTCACCGGCCATGCGATTGAATGTCGTATTAATGCAGAGCACCCGGAAACTTTCATGCCAACACCTGGCAAAGTCACGTCCTACCATCCGGCTGGCGGTCCAGGCATACGTGTTGATACAATGTTATACTCTGGATATAGCGTGCCGCCATTTTATGATTCTCTGATTGCGAAGTTGATTGTGCATGGGGATGACCGGGACCACGCACTTGCGCGTCTGCGATCTGCCTTAGATGAGTTTGTTGTAGAGCCAATTCACACAACATTGCCTCTACATCGCAAGCTTCTCGATGCGCCGGCGATCAAGGATGGAAGCTACAGCATTAAGTGGCTGGAAGAAACCTTTCTCAAGCCAGAGTAAGTCACCAAACTTAGGACTGATATGGGGATGAAGTGGCGCTATGACGCAAGATTATGTCATCGCTCCTGAAACCTTAATTCAAGCCTATACGCTTGGTGTGTTTCCAATGGCTGAGGATGCAAACTCAACCGAGATGCATTTTTACGAACCGGAAATCCGAGGGGTCCTGCCCCTTGACCCACCACATATTCCTAAAAGGCTCTTGCGCACTGTAAAACAGCAACCTTACGAGATTCGCTGGAATACAAATTTTACATCTGTCATTGATGCCTGCAGTGAAGCCACACCAGACAGACCAACCACTTGGATCAATGCTGAAATCCGTAAATTATTCATTGCGCTACATCATTTAGGCTTCGCCCATTCTGTAGAAGTTTATGAGGACACACAGCTTATTGGCGGGCTATATGGTTTGCGTATTGGAAGCGCCTTTTTCGGGGAATCCATGTTCTCACGAAAAACAAATGCGTCAAAAATTGCCCTTTGTCATCTGATTGGCCGGCTTATTCATTGTGATATGAAATTACTGGACGCACAATTCAGCAATACACATCTTATGCAGTTTGGCTTGATTGAGATGCCGCGTGATAGATTCCAGTCTAAATTGCAGACAGCGATTAGCCAATCAGCAAACCTGCAATTCCGTGTAACGGAAGATGTCATTATCGACACTTTGATACAGGCAGTGGCAAAGACTTCATAAATGGGCAAGAGCCAATCAGCAGACCAGCACTTTCATGCCGTAATAGATTTTATTTTTTACTCTTTGGCACAGGCAGTAACAGACACATCATAAACAGCATGTTCTAGGCTGGATACTGCAGGACTTGACGCAAACATCCACCCGGAAAACACAATCTCTGGGTCTGCATCAACATATCCTAAATCACGAATTTCCAAAAAGGCTGCATGCTCTGGCGGCTCTTCTGGCGGCCGATAGGCGCAATGCCGCAAGGTGATTTCCAATGTGCCAAATCTTACCGGACGATCTAAGACTAGTTTCAGGGAATCGATACGAGCTGTAATCTTATCTAAGGTTTGAAGCTCTACGCCTGTACCAGCTTGCCAATTAGGTGTTTTTGTTTGTGCCAGCACCAAACCAGGCCCGGCAATCATCATGACGGTGAGCACTATATAGCTGGTAAAAATTTTGAATTTATTATTCATCACCGCCTTGGAAAACAAAACGGCCAAGCAAATCAGTTAAGCTGACTGGGTCTCGCGTATCATAGATAATATCCCCTGCTGCTAGATACTCGAAATCTGCTCCGGGTATGAGCTCCATAATATTGCCACCTAACAATGATGCAGCGGTTATGCGTGCGCTCGTATCAGACGGTAGCTGTATCTGGGGGTCAATACGCATGACAACAATGGCTGTGTAAGTGTCTGGATCTAACTGTTGATCTGTTATCTGACCGATTTTAATGCCCGATAGGCGCACATCATCTCCAATATTCAAGCCAGATACACTGCCAAATTCAGCCTTTAATTCATATCCATCAGATGATGTTAAGTCAGCAGCTTCATAGGCCAATGCCATAAATAGACCGGCAGCAACGAGAACGACAGCACCTAAGATGGTTTCAATCGTATTTCTGCGCATCTCATATGTCCTCAGAGCTGGTTACATTACGTTGGATCGGATCCTAATCTGACCACGTGAAAAATACAATGCTACTTCGCACAACAGTTCGGTCTAAATTTTGACAAGGTGATTTTGGCCCTTGATAGGTCGACAATCTAAATTCATTCATTCACTGTTAAAAGCGTGATTGAATCGTCCGGCTTATAAATTGAATTGATCAGCGGATTAACCACCCAAATTCATGAACCAGATTAATCACCTGGCGTCCAAGCTTCATAATCACCTGTAGCTTTTGGCCGCTTACCACCTTTTAAGACGTGACCTGACGGGCGATACGCATGCTGCGTACCTGTTAAGTTTGGCAGGTGGGGTTTTTGCCATGCATGCTGTGCGTATCCAGATGTTGGCGGTGGTGTGTCCTCTGTGTAATGCAACCAACCATGCCAATCGGCAGGCACTTTGGAGGCTTCGACTGTACCGTTAAAAATAACAAAGCGTTTTGCCGGCTTACCATTACGAGCCTTGCGAGCCTCATAATAGCGATTACCAAACATATCTTCACCTACAGACCGACTGGTCATACGGATGCTAAGTTTTGAAACAAAATTCATTTCGCCAAATCCTACTCGTTATAGCGTCACGCTGAAACCAGCTCTCCACGTTTCACCCCCGATAGGTGGCCCCGAAAACGCTCCTATATATACGCCTAATAGATTTAGTTTTTCAAGTCTGACCGCCACAGAAATCAGAGTGTCTTGGCTTTTCAGATAGTTGGCGCTGTCAAGATGATTTTTTAACAAAAATCTGGCCTCTGAATATTGCACCCACCCCCTATATCCTGTAGCGTAGCTATCTACCCCCACTACATATAGTGGGCTGGTAGATTAGAATGGCCGGCTAAGGTTCAGATTTTAAACAGATTCATAGCGCGCAATAGGAAGAAAAATGGAATTTAAAAGACGGTTCACCACCTCCGGCAAAGACATGTATGATGCGATTCCGTTTCGCAGAGCCACTAGCGAAATCAAAAACCCAGACGGCACGATTGTGTTTCAGGCCGCTGATATCGAAGTCCCAACGCAATTTAGTCAGGTAGCAACAGATATTTTAGCGCAAAAATATTTCCGCAAAGCTGGCGTTCCAGCGATTTTGAAAACAGTCGAAGAAAATGATGTGCCATCATGGTTGTGGCGCTCAGTCGCTGATGAAAAAGCGCTAAAAGCTCTACCAGAGGAAGAGCGCTATGTTGGCGAGACATCTGCAAAGCAAGTTTACAACCGTCTTGCTGGCACATGGACCTATTGGGGCTGGAAAGGTGGATATTTTTCTTCAGAAGATGATGCACGCATCTATTATGAGGAAATGACTGTCATGCTAGCGCGCCAGATGGCAGCGCCGAACTCACCACAATGGTTTAATACTGGTCTGCATTGGGCATATGGTATTGATGGTCCGAGCCAAGGCCACCATTATGTAGATTATCGCACGGGTAAAATGGTGCGCTCAAAATCTGCCTATGAACATCCACAGCCGCACGCCTGTTTCATTCAGTCTGTTGCTGACGATCTTGTTAATGAGGGTGGCATCATGGATCTCTGGGTCCGTGAAGCACGCCTATTTAAATATGGTTCAGGCACAGGCTCAAACTTCTCCAAATTGCGCGGCTCAGGTGAAGGCCTTGCTGGCGGCGGCAAATCATCAGGTTTGATGAGCTTCCTACGCATTGGAGACAGAGCGGCTGGCGCTATCAAATCAGGTGGTACAACACGTCGTGCTGCTAAGATGGTGACAGTAGATATCGATCACCCAGATATTGAAGAATATATCGACTGGAAGGTTGTAGAAGAGCAGAAAGTTGCTGCTCTGGTGGCCGGCTCAAAGCTAGCACAAGTCCATATGAATGAGGTGATGCGCGCCTGTGTTGATGCCGAAGGTGAAGATGCAGCTGACCGCTACAATCCAAAGGCCAATAAGGCATTGAAAAAGGCGATTATCCGGGCACGCAAATCTATGATACCGGAAAATTATATTCAGCGCGTCATTCAATTCGCTGAGCAAGGCTTCACTGATATTGAATTTAAGACCTATGACACAGACTGGGACTCAGAAGCTTATCTGACTGTTGCTGGCCAGAATTCAAACAACTCTGTCCGTGTATCTAATGAATTCCTACAGGCCGTTTTAGATGGCGGCAACTGGGATTTAATCCAGCGTACAGATGGCAAAGTGCATAAGCGTGTCAACGCCTCAGAATTATGGGATAAGATTGCCCATGCGGCATGGGCCTGTGCTGACCCAGGGCTACAATATGATAGCACTATCAATGAATGGCATACCTGCCCTGAAGGTGGACGCATTAATGCATCGAACCCATGTTCAGAATATATGTTCCTAGATGATACGGCTTGTAACCTAGCATCTATGAACCTTATGCAGTTCCGTCATGAAGATGGCCGCTTTGATATTGGCAGCTTTGAACATGCTGTGCGTCTTTGGACGTTAGCTCTGGAAATTTCTGTGATGATGGCACAATTCCCATCTAAGGAAATTGCCCAAGGTTCATATGATTACCGCACATTAGGGTTAGGCTTTGCCAATATTGGCGGTATGTTGATGGCGGCTGGCTATTCTTACGACTCAGATGAAGCCCGCGCTATTTGTGGTGCCATTTCTGCAATTATGACTGGCCGCTCATACGCAACCTCAGCTGAGATTGCAAGCGAGCTTGGCACGTTCCCTCTATATG
>WTHY01000008.1:3449-16566 GCA_011522945.1 Alphaproteobacteria bacterium | reverse complement strand
AGTAAGGAGCGCGTGCGCCAGCTTGAGCACAGGGCCTTGAAGAAAATGCGGACCTATCTTGAAGCACAATCTGATAAGCCAATGGAATTATGGCCACACACCGCTTAGGTGTCTTGGCTTGCCCTAGGCGAACAGATTATTATAATTTCGACGAAAGACTAATGAGCGCCTACCCCTATCAGGCGCTCTTTTTTGGATATATTTCATGTCACCTGCTTATGATAAAGAAATTTCACTTTTTGCCCCTATGGTGCCGTTTGATAGTGGCTACTTAGCGCAGGATGGTTTCTCAATTTATTATGAGCAATGCGGTAATCCAAACGGGTTGCCTGTGTTATTTCTTCATGGTGGTCCAGGCGCTGGCTGCGCGCCAGCACATCGGCGTATGTTTGATCCCGCAATTTATCGCGTCATTTTAATGGACCAACGCGGCTGTGGCAGGTCTGAGCCCTATGCCAGAACAGATTTCAACACAACACAGCATCTGATTCAGGATTGTGAGCGTTTAAGGGCGAAGTTAGGCATAGAGAAATGGGCCCTATTTGGTGGCTCATGGGGTAGCACATTGGCGCTTGCATATGGGATAGCCCATCCTGGAGCCTGCCTCGGATTTATATTGCGTGGTATCTTTCTTGGCAGCCGTTCTGAAATAGACTGGTTTTTATATGATATGGGACGATTCTTCCCAGAAGCTGCAGAACGGTTTGTGACGTTCATTCCAGAGGAAGAGAGAGACGATTTACTTGCTGCTTATCAAAAACGCCTAATGGGCAGTGATGTGCGTTTGCGCACTCAAGCTGCACAAAGCTGGGCAACCTACGAAAATTCTTGTGCAACTTTGGTCGCGGAAAGACGTGATGCTGGCTCTGCAGCAGTTAGCCTAGCGGTTTTAGAGGCGCATTATTTCCGTAATGATTGCTTTTTGCCGCCAAATCACATTTTAGACAATTTGGAGCGCATTGCACATTTGCCGGGGTTTATTGTGCAGGGTCGGCATGATGTAATCTGCCCGCCACATTCTGCTTTTGCCCTCACACAGGCATGGGGACCAAACGCACAGGCAATTTTTGTAGATGATGCCGGACATTCTGCATTTGAAGCTGGCATTTTAGAGCATCTTATTCACGCATTGAAATCTTTATCGAACATGATTAAAGGTTAATAGAAGCTCATCCATATGTAGGATTGCACTCTAGGAATAAAATCATAGATAGTTGGGCTTCGGTAGGGCGTATTACTGCCCTAAAGGCAAATGGGCGTTTTAGGTGTCATATGACTGAGCAAGCAGCAAATCGAAATTTTCGTGTTACGAACAATAATGCGGTAGATAGGCATGTAGGCAAGCGGGTCAGGCTGCGGCGTACATTGCTTGGCATGTCTCAAGAACAATTAGGGTCTGCGTTGGACATTACCTTCCAGCAAGTGCAGAAATATGAACGCGGCGCCAATCGTATTAGTGCGTCTCGTCTCTGGGATATCTCCCAAATTCTAGATGTGTCGATTAGCTATTTCTTTGATGATATGAGTGATGAGGTGATGAAAGCGTCTCCGCGTAAAATTAGCCTTGGCAAGCCTGTTGATGAGGCTGATTCGAATATGCGTGACCCTATGGCGCGGCGTGAGACGCTTGAACTCGTGCGGACATATTATTCAATAGACGCACCGAAAGTGCGGAAGCGTATTTCAGAGATGGTGAAAGTCATCGCAACAACAATAAATGGCGGCTAAGGCGCAGCTAGCCTATTCATCTATTTTTATGGTAGATTTTTGGTATTACGGGATAATAGTGGCAAGAATATATGTCTGATAATGTAAAAGAGTTGAGTTTTGAGCAAGCGCTTCAGGAACTTGAGGCCGTTGTATCGAAATTGGAGTCTGGTGAGGTCTCACTGGATGATGCAATTGATGCATATAGTCGTGGCACAGCCTTAAAAGCACATTGCCAAGCCCGTCTGGAAGAAGCACGCTTGAAAGTTGAAAAGATACGTGTTCCAGAAGATGGCTCTGTGCCTACGCAAGCTGAACCATTCGATTCGGCGATCTGACGGTAATTTATGGTAAATTCAGCAAATCCGATGCAGAGGAATCTCTCTGATGTACAGGACACGGCAATCAGCCAACTTCAGTCAGATGCTGAGTCTGTGAGTCAATGGCTTGCTAGCTGGTTTGACGCACAACCGGAGATTGCCCCTAAGCTTGCAAAAGCTATGTCTTATAGTGCACTGAATGGTGGCAAACGTATGCGTGCCAGCCTGGTATTATCTTCAGCCAGACTAGCGTCTGAGCAAAATATGCAAGCCTGCGGCGATGCTCTGGCTGTCGCTGGTGCAGTTGAAATGTTACATGCCTACTCACTTGTCCATGATGATTTGCCTGCCATGGATGATGCAGAGACCAGGCGCGGTAAGCCAGCGGCGCATATCGCATTTGACGAAGCAACAGCCATTTTAGCAGGAGATGCTTTGCAGACAGCTGCGTTTGAAATTCTGTCTGACCTATCTTGTCATCACAATGCAGAAACCAGGTGTCAGCTTGTAACGCATCTTGCAAAAGCCTCAGGCCTGTCCGGTATGGCTGGTGGTCAGATGTTGGATTTGCAAGCTGAAACAGACGTATTTTCATTAGATGCAACCAGTAAAATGCAGGCTTTGAAAACTGGCGCCCTTATTCGCGCATCAGCTATTATGGGCGGGTTATGTGGCGGCGCTGACCAAGATATGCAAGACCGGCTAGCACGTTATGCTACTGATTTGGGGTTAGCCTTCCAGATTGCAGATGACCTTCTGGATTATCAGGCTAGCGCTGAGACATTAGGTAAACCGGCAGGGCGAGATGCCGAGACCGGAAAAGCAAGTTATGTAGGATTTTACGGTTTAGATGGCGCACGACTAAAAGCAGAGGCGCTTGTGTCAAATGCGTGCGCAGAATTGGAACCATATGGTGCTGCAGCTAGCCCCTTGATCGTGCTGGCGCAATTTTCTATAGATCGGACCCACTAAATCTGACGTATAGATTTAAAGGGGAAAAGGACCGCGCTATTGACCAGATCAGGATCTAAAAACGATACAGCTTTGCTCGACAGTGTTGAAACACTAGCCGAGCTCCGCGCCCTGCCAGAATCTCGTTTGCAGAAATTCGCTGATGAGTTGCGCAGCGACATGATATCATCTGTTGCCAGAACGGGTGGTCATCTAGGTGCTGGGTTAGGGGTTGTTGAATTAACAGTGGCGCTTCATTATGTCTTTTCCACGCCAGATGATCGGCTTATATGGGATGTTGGCCATCAAGCCTATCCTCACAAAATACTTACAGGCCGGCGTAAGCAAATGCACACGCTACGCCAAGAAGGTGGCTTATCTGGATTCACAAAGCGCAGTGAATCCGAATTCGACCCATTTGGCGCAGGTCATTCCTCTACATCTATATCTGCCGGTTATGGCATGGCGGTCGCCAGAGATTTAAAGGGTGATGATAACCATGTTATCGCGGTTATCGGTGATGGCTCTATGTCCGCTGGCATGGCTTATGAAGCGTTGAATAATGCCGGCGCTTCTAAGAGCAATCTAATTGTCATACTCAATGATAATGACATGTCTATCGCGCCGCCGGTTGGTGCGATGTCCGCTTACTTATCAGAGTTGATATCCTCAAAGCCATTCCATTCTATTCGTGGCTTGGTTAAGGATGTCGCCAGTCGCTTTCCATCTGAAATAGAAACGGCAGCGAGACGCGCACGTGATTTAGCAAAGGAATTTGTTTCCGGACATTCTTTGTTTAGTGAACTCGGTTTTTTCCATATAGGCCCTGTGGATGGCCATGATATGGATGCGCTTCTTCCTGTTTTGAAAAATCTGCGTGATGGAGATGTGCAAGGCCCAGTCCTAGTCCATGTCGTCACGGAAAAAGGGAAGGGACATCCCTTTGGTACCCCGCATCAGGAAAAATATCATGCTGTTCAGAAATTTGATGTCATAACAGGTGAGCAGGCAAAACCATCTGGAAATTTACCGTCCTATACATCTGTCTTTGCTGATTATTTGATTAAAGAAGCTGCAGATGATAACCGCATCGTCGCCATCACTGCCGCTATGCCATCTGGTACAGGCTTGAATAAATTCCAATCCTTATATCCGAAGCGGACATTTGATGTCGGTATTGCTGAACAACATGCCGTGACCTTCGCAGCAGGATTAGCAGCAGAAGGCATGAAGCCATTTTGTGCTATCTATTCTACCTTTTTGCAGCGTGGATATGATCAACTTGTGCATGATGTTGCGATTCAAAATCTGCCTGTGCGTTTTGCAATTGATAGAGCTGGATTTGTGGGTGCTGATGGGGCAACCCATGCAGGTGTATTTGACCTAGCTTTTTTATCTTGCCTGCCAAATATGATGATTATGTGTCCGTCAGATGAGGCGGAGTTAGCGCATATGGTTGCGACAGCCTGTGCCTATGATTCTGGGCCCTCAGCCTTGCGCTATCCACGAGGGTCCGGAACAGGAACGACTTTGCCGGAAGCCGGAGAGGTGCTGCCAGTCGGTCGTGGCCGTATTATTAAGCAGGGCCGCGACCTGGCCGTGCTAAGCCTTGGCACGATATTGAGCGAAGTAGAACAGCTTGATGAAAATTTAACAAAAGCTGGATTTGATATCACAATAGCAGATGCACGGTTTGCAAAGCCGATAGATACTGATCTTGTTGATGAGCTTGCTGCTCATCATCAGCATCTTGTTATTGTTGAGGAAGGTAGCGCTGGGGGCTTTTCTGCGCATGTGCTCACCTATCTTGCGAATGCAGGGCATTTGGATGCCGGCCTCAAAGTGCGGGTTGCCACACTGCCTGACAAATATTTTGATCATGCAGATCAGAAAAGTCAGCTGCGACAAGCTGGTATTGATGCTGCTGGTCTAGAGGTAAAAATCACGCCTATGCTAGAGTTGATTTCTAAGGCATCTGGAAATCGTGCCTGAGACAAAGCGGCAACGAGCTGATCTCCTCTTATTAGCAAAAGGGTTAGCACCTAGCCGTGCGAAAGCAAAAGCGCTTATAGAAGCTGGCGCCGTACAGGCAGATGGTGTGCCGCTTACCAAGGTCAGTCAAATGCTTGCCCCTGATGTGCAAATTGAAGTTCAGACCAACTTGCTCGATTGGGTCTCTCGCGGGGCGCTAAAGTTGTTGGCGGCCTTTGAGACTATGTCAAATATACCGGTAGCAGGCGCGGTTTGTGCTGATGTAGGGGCAAGTACAGGCGGATTTGTGCAAGTGCTTCTCTCAAAAGGGGCTGAAACAGTTTATGCTATTGATGTAGGGCATGACCAATTAGCCTCTGAGCTGCGCCAAAATCCCAGAGTGGTGAATTTAGAAGGGTGCAATGCCCGCGCCATTACAACCCTCGAAATACCGCAACCAGTTGATATTATTACTTGTGACGTATCTTTCATTTCTCTGAAAAAGGCTCTGCCTGCTGTCATTGCCTGCGCGTCTGATACACATTGGCTTGTTACACTCATAAAACCACAATTTGAGGCTGGCCGTGCCGCTATCGGAAAGGGTGGCGTTGTGCGCGATGCAGCAATTCATGATGCTGTTTGTGCAGATATTCAGATGTGGGCAGAAAATACCATGGGATATCAAGTCATCAAAATTTTGCCATCACCTATTGAAGGCCCTAATGGAAATGCTGAATTTCTCATGGTTGCTAAACGTGATTAGTAAGGCGGAATTAATGTTACGATAGCGCGTTTTCTGCGCCATTTCCTGAATTATGTAGCATTGGTACGCATTTTTTAGGGATGCACGTCTGGTGCCGAAGGTCTGATGCCAAATGTCTTATACCAAGTGTCTTTTACCAAATGTCTGGCTAAAGGTCGCCTCTGCTCGATGCCTTCGTGCTAAACCCTTAGCAGCTGGCCCGGCAATAATTCGGTTACTAGTCGTCCCTGGGGATATGTCGTTTAAAACAAGCCAGTCTGCGCTTTATGGCGCATCAGCTGATCGAGCAGAACACAAGCCATCATAGCCTCTGCGACAGGAACGCCGCGAATGCCAACACAAGGGTCGTGACGTCCCTTGGTCATAACATCAACATCCTTACCATCAAGATCAACTGACTGGCGAGTTGTCAAAATAGATGAGGTTGGTTTAATCGCCAATCGGACTACAATCTCCTGACCAGAGGAAATACCGCCTAAAATGCCACCTGCATGGTTGCTTAGAAAATCTGGTGTATCGCTGCCATCTGCAGCACGCATTTCATCACCTGCTATTTCACCCGGAATTGCGGCCAAATCAAAGCCACTGCCGATCTCTACACCTTTTACAGCATTAATTGACATCATTGCTGCGGCCAATTCTGTATCTAATTTGCCATAAATAGGCTGTCCTAATCCTGCTGGGATGCCAGAGGCTGTAACTTGTAAGATCGCACCAGCCGAGGAGCCTGATTTGCGCACCTCATCTAGATAGGCCTCCCAGTCTTTTGCGGCAACGGGATCTGCACAGAAGAACGGGTTATTGTCAATTTCAGAGGCATCAAAACGACTTGGGTCGATTTTATGTGGCCCAATCTGCACAACAGAGCCTATGACCTTGTAGGATGACCCTAATATATGTCTGAGGGCGATATCTGCGATTGCACCGGCTGCGACTCGCATAGCTGTCTCACGGGCTGATGAGCGTCCACCGCCACGATAATCACGCACACCATATTTGGCCTGATAGGTATAGTCAGCATGACCAGGGCGGAACTGACGTGCAATTTCGCCATAATCTTTTGAGCGCTGGTCTGTATTTCGGATCAAAAGGCCGATAGGTGTACCAGTGGTTTGGCCTTCAAAAACGCCTGATAAAATTTCTACCTCATCAGCTTCCCGTCTTTGTGTCACAAAGCGGTTTTGTCCAGGCTTGCGGCGATCGAGATAGGGCTGAATATCCTCTGCACTCAACGGCAGACGCGGTGGCACACCATCGACGAGACAGCCAATTGCTGGGCCGTGGCTCTCTCCAAATGTGGAAAAAGAGAATAATTTACCAAATAGATTATCAGACATATGATTTTGGCTTTAAACAGTCGTTATATCAGGTGCATCAACAGCTTTCATGCCAACGACATGATACCCGCAATCCACATGATGCGTCTCACCTGATACACCTGACGACAAGTCAGATACCAGATATAAGCCAGCGCCACCGACATCTTCTAATGTCACATTCCGCTTCAATGGTGAGTTATATTCGTTCCATTTCAGAATGTAGCGGAAATCACCAATGCCAGAGGCGGCTAATGTCTTCATCGGGCCAGCTGATAGGCCATTAACCCGGATATTCTTGCCGCCAAGGTCGACAGCCAGATAGCGCACAGATGCTTCCAGCGCGGCTTTTGCAACACCCATAACATTATAATGTGGCATCACCCGCTCGGCGCCATAATAGGTCATCGTCAATAGAGACCCGCCATCTGGCATCAATTCAGCAGCACGTTTCGCGATCGCTGTGAAAGAATAGACAGAAATATCCATTGTTTTTGTAAAATTGTCACGGCTGGTATCTACATAACCGCCTGTTAATTCTTCTTTGTCAGAATAGGCAATGGCGTGGACGACAAAATCTAATTTGCCCCATCTTTTCTGTACTTCATTAAATACAGCATCGACAGAGGCATCATCTGTCACATCGCATTCAGCTACAAAATCACTGCCAACAGAGGCTGCGAGGGGCTCTACACGCTTTTTCAGGGCATCACCTTGATAGGTAAAAGCCAGTTCAGCGCCTTGGGCTGCGGCAGCAGCGGCAATACCCCATCCGATAGACCGATTATTGGCCACACCCATGATAAGGCCACGTTTGCCAGCCATGATGCCAGATGCATTTGCAGTATTTGTCATAATGTTACGTCCAATGTTCATCAAAAGTGAGCCACTATTCGGCTAAGTTGATACGACGTGCTAAGCAGAATAGGGAATGTCTAAATCTTATACAAAATAAAGCCTGCATGCGGCAAGCTACAGCATGCAGGCATTTTATCTAATGGTGAGATTAGCGTAGTGAGTAGGAAACTTCCTTGCGTAATTCGACACGCTCTCCAACCTGACGATTGTCAGGCACTTCAAGCTGCAGAATTCTGTCATCAGCCTCAATTTTCAAACGATAGCCTGTAACGCGCTCAATCGTCTCGGAAACTAAGATTTGGTTCTCTGAACATACAGTTTGTTGTTCGTACCCTACAATCTTGCCCTTATTTTTCTTTGATTGCTCACGGCCTAAAAGCGCGCCAGCTACGGCGCCAGCTGCACCAGCACCATTAGCATCTGATAATTTATTGCCAACCGCTGAGCCAATAAGACCGCCGATAATCAGGCCGCCAAGTTCACCATCATCACTACCTTTCGCGTAGATGGGTACTTTTTCGTCTTTGCAGATACGCTCTGTCTTTGGGGTTTCGCGTACAATATTTGTTGTCAAAGGCGTGACAGATGTAACTGTGCCTAGAACAGTCTCGATGCGAGTCTCAGCAAATGCCGGCTGTGCAGTCACAGCAAGCGCCATAATCGGCAGGCTCAGCAATGTCTTTTTCATAATATCATCTCCCTCAAAACCTAAAGATGGCAGATACCTAAATCATTACTTGTAATAAGGGGTAATGCCCCCAAAAGTAAAAGAGTTTCTGAAGTTTAATCTCATTAAAACATTATGGCAATTTTGTGGTTTTGCAGCCGCATTACTGGAAAGTCAGGAAAAACCTACAAGCAAGCTTGCCCTGAATGAAGGCAAGCCCATATAACAATTATGCATTATCCTGATGCCAACTTAATGTCGATACCAGAGATATCATCGTAAAGATTTAAGCTATGACAGATCATTCCATTGAAAGCCCACTCCATGCTGATCAGCTGACTGAAAATCCATTCACGCTATTTGCACGTTGGTTTGAAGACGCTAAGGCAACTGAAATAAATGACCCTGACGCAATGGCCATTGCGTCAGTGGATAAGGACGGTATGCCGTCTGTGCGGATGGTCCTGCTAAAGGAGGTATCTGAAGACGGATTTGTGTTTTACACAAACTATGAAAGCCGTAAATCAGGGGAACTTTTGGCAACAGGAAAGGCAGCCTTTGTAATGCATTGGAAGTCTTTGCGACGCCAGGTTCGTGTTGTTGGCTCTGTCGAGCAGGTCTCCTCGGCACAATCAGATGCATATTTCGCCACACGTCATCGTGGAAGCCGCATAGGCGCATGGGCCTCTGCACAATCGACACCAATAAATACAAGATCTGAATTAGCCGCTGCCGTAGAAGATATTGAGGCGCGTTTTGAGGGTGTTGATGTGCCACGTCCGCCACATTGGGGTGGCTTTATCATAAAACCGCAGGAAATAGAATTCTGGGCTGACGGCGCTTATCGTTTGCATGATAGATTCCGGTATATTCAAGATGATGCTGGCAACTGGGTTGCAACACGCCTCAATCCCTAGATACAAAAATTAGCGCATATCCGACATAGTGTCTTAATACGCAAAATCAGTCAAAACTTTGTCGCATTTTTGCATATCCAGACTAGGTGAACCTGCTTTACTCAAACCTCAATTTTGCAGGTAGTACAGGCAAAAACTCTATCTATTCTGTGTATTTCAGGAGAGTGACGATGAAATCACATGCGCGTGTTGTCGTAATTGGCGGCGGTGTTGTTGGCGTATCAACGCTATATCATCTGGCAAAAAAGGGCTGGACAGATGTAGCTCTGATTGAGCGAAAAGAATTAACATCAGGCTCCACATGGCATGCAGCTGGTCTCCTGCCGCTATTCAACATGTCGTACTCTGTAGGGCAAATCCACAAATATTCTGTAGAGCTTTATGGCAATCTGGAAGCTGAGACCGGGCAATATGCTGGTCTATCGCGTGTCTCCAATATCCGTCTTGCAACTAACCAAGACCGTATGGATGAATATATGCAATATCGCGGTGTTGCTGAGACAATTGGTGTTGATGTTGAAGTCCTAACCCCGGAACAGGTGGTTGAGTTATGGCCTCTTGCACAGCCAGAAGGGTTGATTGGCGCTATTCGGCATCCAAATGATGGCTATATCCAGCCAGCTGACCTAACGCAGGCGCTTGCAAAAGGCGCGCGCGACCGTGGTGCAGAAATCTACCGCAATACAACGGTGACAAGCATAAGCCGCACAGCCTCTGGCGAATGGCAAGTCGAAACTGATAAAGGCACGATTACATGCGAGCATATCGTTTCTGCCACAGGGAATTTTGCACGCAAAACAGGTGAAATGGTTGGTTTAGATATTCCTGTTATCCCTGTTGAACACCAATATATCGTCACGGAACCACATCCAGCTATTCAGGAACGTCAGGCAAAAGGTTTGCCGGAAATGGGCGTGCTGCGCGAATCTGATGGCAGCTGGTATATGCGTGAAGAAAATGGAGGCCTAATCCTAGGCCCTTATGAAGTGGGTGCACCAGTTTGTTATTTTGATGGCCCATCAGATGACAGTGAATATGAGTTGTTCCAGGAAGATCTTGAGCGCCTGATGCCGCATATCGAATCGGCTATACATCGTGTGCCAGCTTTTGCAGAAGTTGGTGTGAAAAAAGTCTATAATGGGGCGATTGCCTATACACCAGATGGTAGCCCAATTATCGGTCCTGCTTGGGACTTGCCAAATTTCTGGCTCAACGAAGGTCATAGTTTTGGTATAACAGCCGCTGGTGGTGCTGGCTGGCAGCTCGCTGAATGGATTGTTGAGGGCGAGCCGACCATTGATATGAATGGTGTGGATCCACGCCGCTTTGGTGCCTATGCCACAAAGAGCTATCTCAAAGAAAAGAATGAAGAAGCCTACGCAAATGTATTTACAGTGCATTATCCGGATGAGGAGAGAGAGGCAGCACGCCCACTGCGCACCGTGCCTTGTTATGACAGGCTAAAAGATATGGGGGCTGTATTTGGCCATAAATTTGGCTGGGAGCGCGCAAACTGGTTTGCACCAGAAGGCACACCGCAGGAGGATCATTGGTCTTTCCGCCGGTCTAACTGGTTTGAACATGTTGGCAATGAAGTTCGCAACACAGCAGAAAATGTTGGTGTTCTGGATATGTCAGCCTTTGCGAAATGCCGTATTGAGGGCCCTGGCGCTGAAGCCTTCCTGAATAAGCTGATTGCCAATAAGGTGCCGAAAACGGTTGGCCGTGTTGTTCTTGCACATGCGCTAGCACCACGTGGCGGCGTGCATTCTGAATTCACCATTATGCGTGAATCTGATGAGAGCTTCTATCTTGTCTCTGCAGGCGCAGCGACACGTCTCGACCATGACTGGATTAAAAAGCATATGCCAACTGACAGGTCAGTGAGCTTTACAGATATCACCAATTCTATGGGTGTGCTTGTGCTAGCTGGTCCTAAGTCGCGTGAGCTACTGCAACGTCTAACACGCACAGACCTGTCTAACGAGTCATTCCGCTGGCTATCAGCCAAGCAGATTGATGTAGGATTAGCACCAGCTTTGGCAGCCCGTGTGAACTTTGTTGGCGAATTAGGTTGGGAATTGCATCATCCGATCGAATATCAAAATTACATTTTTGATAAGTTATTCGAAGCGGGTGCTGATTTAGGCATTAAGCCGTTTGGTATCAGAGCAATGGATGCCATGCGCCTTGAAAAATCCTACAGACTAGTTGGCACAGAGATGAGCATTGAATATGCAGCTTTTGAGTCTGGTCTAGACAGGTTCGTGCAGTTGCAAAAAGAGGATTTCATCGGACGTGCCGGATTATTGGCTTGGCAGGAACGTGGCTTCCAGAACAGCTTTGTTACGTTGAAAGTGCACGACACTGTTGATGCTGATCCTATCGGTGGTAACCCACTTTACCTGGATGGCAAACTTGTAGGACGAGCTACATCTGGCGGCTATGGTTTCCGTATCGGCTATTCAATCGCACTTGCGATGATATCACCTGAGCTTGCTGAAGTTGGTACGATGGTGGAAATCGACATTCTTGGCACACGTTATAAAGCTGAGGTTGTAGCTGAATCTCCATATGATCCAAATAACGAAAAACTGCGCGCTTAATCCGCTGGCATAATTCAGCATTCATTAGAATGCAGTAAGGGAAGATATCATGGCAGAAGCAAATACAGAAAGACGAGGACGCCGCGGCGGTGGTCGTGAGACACGCCGTCAGGCAAGAGCATCGGGTGCCGCTGTGGAAGCAGCCGCATTCATTAAACGTAAGGTGCCGCCTATTGATATTCTGCATGATGAAGCTGCAGAGCTTATTGAAGAGAATGCGGAGATTGTACTTGAGGAAATTGGTATTGATTTCCGCGATGATCCAGAGGCACTGGATATCCTGAAGTCAGTTGGCTGTGATGTTAAAGGAGAGCGTGTGCATTTTCCGCGTGGTCTGGCACGTCAGCTATGTGCAACAGCGCCTAAGACATTCACCCAGCATGCCCGCAATCCAGCAAAATCTGTAGAGATTGGCGGCGATAACCTGGTGTTTGCGCCTGTATACGGTCCTCCTTTTGTCCGCGACCTAGACGGTGAACGTCGCTATGCAGAGATTGAGGACTTTCGAAATTTCGTAAAACTCATCTATATGCTGCCAGGCCTACACCATTCAGGCGGCACAGTTTGTGAGCCTGTGGATTTGCCAATTACCAAAAGGCATTTGGAAATGGTGTATACGCATATGCGCTATTCCGATAAGCCATTTATGGGGTCTGTTACAGCACCAAGCCGTGCAGAAGATACAGTAAATATGGCAAAAATCCTCTTTGGTGAGGAGTTTGTGAATAATAATTGCGTTATTGTGTCTCTAATTAATGCTAACTCGCCAATGACATGGGATGACACAATGCTCGGTGCGCTGAAAGTATATGCGCGTGCCGGTCAGGCGACAGTGTTATCTCCGTTTATTCTGGCCGGCGCGATGAGCCCTGTATCTGTTGCTGGCACACTGACCCAAACATTGGCAGAAGCGTTGTCAGGGATTGCGTTTTCACAAGCTGTAGCCCCTGGTGCCCCCATTATTTTTGGTAGCTTTGCAAGCTCTATATCAATGCAAACCGGTGCGCCGACTTTTGGTACACCCGAGCCAGCTAAGGTTCT
>WTHY01000008.1:0-3349 GCA_011522945.1 Alphaproteobacteria bacterium | reverse complement strand
TATCAATGCAAACCGGTGCGCCGACTTTTGGTACACCCGAGCCAGCTAAGGTTCTTTATGGGTGTTCTAAACTTGCTCGTCGTTTGGGCGTCCCGTTCCGGTCAGGTGGTTCACTGACAGCGGCTAAGACAGCAGATGCGCAAGCGGCTTATGAATCTGCACATACGATCATGCCAACCGTTATGGGCGGTGTGAATTTTGCTCTGCATTCCGCAGGCTGGATGGAAGGTGGTCTTGTTGCTGACTTTGCCAAGCTTGTGCTTGATGCAGATCAGCTAACCATGATGGAAAGTATGGTTGCTGGTATTGATACATCAGATAATGGTCTTGCGCTTGATGCGTTGCGTGAAACTGGTCCTGGCCAGCACTTCTTGGGCGCAACACATACACAGGCGAATTTTGAGACTGCTTTCTGGCGCTCCTCTATGGCTGACTACAGCACATTTGAGCAATGGTCTTTAGAAGGCAGCAAAGAATCTGCAGAGCGCGCACGCCAGCGGGCTATTGATATGCTTGCAAGTTATGAGGCCCCTGAGCTCGATCCTGAAATTGATGCCAAGCTACGTGCCTATATCGATACACGTATGGCGGAACTGCCAGATACAGATTACTAAAATCTGATAGCAGATACTAAAAAAGCCGGCATATTGCCGGCTTTTTTAGTATTTAAAATCATTATGGTCCTAACAGGCAAATCCATATTCAAGAGAGGCATCTGCAAGCCAATTGGCGATATAAGACGCAAAACTTGTTCTGCCGATAAGAATGAATGTATCAGGCGCCAAGCAGGCTAGTGTAATACCAGCATGCGCCAATAAAGATTGCGCGCAACTGCCTGTACCAAATACAGTATGATGCAGGTCTAAGGGGCAACCCTTGGCGAGTACATCACGCACATTTTCACCAGATAAGTTGAAAGCACAAAGACCATCAGTGATATTGACAACTGAGCCAGACTTGCCCTCTAGCGATTTTTGCAACGTGACAGCAAGCTGCTCTTCAGCGCCAGCTTCGATAAGTAACATCACTTCATCAGGTCCAAGCCACAAGGCATGACGTGTGCCTTTTGATGATACAGTATTAGCTACCTCCGGATAGCTAAGGCCGGCTTGTTTACACAAGCTTGTAAGAGTAGCCACATCGCCACGTAGAATGAGTTTACCTAGATGTGCCATTTCTTGCATCGATAGACCTGCTGTACCACCATCTGGCGCTGTGATAGAGGCCATCTTAGACGCATCAAGGGCTGTGGCGCCCAACACCATATAACGGGTTTGCTCAGCCATTGAGACGTTCTCCTTTCGGATCGTAAAATACAGTATCTGTGATCACAGCCTCGATAGGGGCCTCACCATTCAGCATTGGGATATAGACAGTCTGTCCACGCATAGCATGACCATTCTTCAGCAGTCCCATGGCAATTGAATGCCCTAGATTTGGCGAATAGTAGGATGATGTAATTTGCCCTAGCATATCCATTGGTGCAGGTTGATTTGGATCAAGTACTGCATGTGCGCCTTCTGGAATTACCGCCTTAGGATCACGTGTCTTAAGACCAACGAGCTGTTTGCGATTAGTATCTGCCATAGAGACGCGCTCAAGTGCTCTTTTACCGATGAAGTCAGGCTTTTTCTTGGACACAATCCAGTCCATGCCCAAATCGATCGGATTGACCGTGCCATCTGTTTCCTGGCCAACGATGATGAAACCTTTTTCAGCACGAAGAACATGCATAGCCTCAGTGCCATAAGGCGTGATGCCGAAATCCTTGCCAGCAGACATTAATGTTGTCCATAAGGCGAGGCCGTAGCGTGCTGGCACGTTAATTTCGTATGACAGCTCTCCTGTGAATGAGATACGGAAGATACGCGCAGGCAGGCCTGCAATATGACCTTCCTTCATGCTCATAAACGGGAAGTTTGTGTCATCTAGCGCAAAATCGACGCCAGCAGCTTCCAAAATTTTCTTTGCATTTGGCCCAGATAATGTTGCTACAGACCACTGTTCAGTGACTGATGTCATATAGACTTCTAGCTCTGGCCATTCTGTCTGGCTGAATTCTTCTAACCAATCTAGAACGCCTGCTGCGCCGCCAGTTGTCGTAGTCATATGGAAATGGTCATCTGCAAGGCGAGTTGTGACGCCATCATCCATGACCATGCCATCTTCTTTCAGCATAAGCCCATAACGGCAGCGCCCGACAGCTAATTTGCCAAAGGCATTTGTATAGACCCGATTTAGGAATTCAGCCGCATCTTTGCCACGAATGTCGATTTTCCCAAGTGTTGAGGCATCTAGCAATCCAGCGCTTGTTCGTGCCGCCACAACTTCACGATTTACAGCTGTTTCGAAATCCTCCCCATCTTGCGGGTAATACCAAGCACGCATCCATTGGCCAACATGCTCAAATTTCGCACCATGCGCATGATGCCAGCTATCTATTCTGGTCGTGCGAATGGGATCAAATAGGCCCTTAATATCGCGCCCTGCAATTGCGCCCATAGATGTAGGTGTATAGGGCATGCGGAAGGTGGTTGTGCCAACTTCTGGAATCTCATTGCCGAGTGCTTCAGATAAAATGCCAAGGGCATTTATATTTGACGTTTTGCCCTGGTCTGTTGCCATGCCGGTGGTTGTGTAGCGCTTTACATGTTCAACAGAATGGTAGCCTTCGCGAACAGCAAGCTGAATATCAGAGGATGTCACATCATTCTGGTAATCAACAAAGGCTTTTGGTCCTTGTCCTGCTGGCTGACCAGACGGGATTTTCCAGGCGGCAAGAGGTGTCCAGCTTTGCTTCATCATTGTTACGGACGGCGCATCAATATCTGTCTGGTCACAACCGATAGATTTCAAGGCAGCATTTGTCGCCTTAATAGCTTCGCTCAGGCCGCGCGCAAGGTCAAAAGTGCCGTTAGCTGCTCCGATAGACTGCTCTGCTTCATGTGTCTTTGAGGGGCGGAAACATAATGTACGTTCATCCCATCCAAGTTTACCACGCGCTTGTGAATGCAAATGCACAACAGGACTAAGGCCACCTGACATGAGCACTAGGTCACAATCAATATGCTGCATACCACCATCGATTTCAGAAGCATCAAATGACACAGGTGCAATATCAACACGTGCCACATGACGGATACCATGTGCTGAGACAACGGCATGTCCTGTTAATACCTCGATGCCTGCATCTCGAACGGCACGGATAAGCGGGCCAGTTGGATTGGCACGCAAATCAACAAGGGCGCGGATTAGGCAGCCAGCATTATGTAAAGCGAGTGCTGTGTGATAGGCATCATCATTATTTGTCATGATGATAGCCCGTTTGCCAGGCACAGCGCCAAACCTG
>WTHY01000032.1 GCA_011522945.1 Alphaproteobacteria bacterium | reverse complement strand
ATTTCATAATCGCTGAAGTCTGCCTGACAAAGAGCTTTTAATATTCTGAAAATCGAAGCATACTTTCTCCTAATGGAGATTATTGTGTTTAGATTTTTTTTGTCATTATTGTTTGGTTTTGCGTCTTCAATTGCCCTAGCGGCAGATGATACAAATTTTCCAAAACTTGATTTTCATTCCCTATATCAAAAAGTAGAATCACCCCCCTTTCCTGTAGAATATGTATTTACAGACGGCGCCAATGAGCCTGCATTTGAGCCTTGGGGTGTGCCAAAATTCTATGTGGCTGATTTAAATAACGACCAATGTGATGATATTTTCTTTGATTGGGCTGACTCAGCAGCTGAACCTTTTGTTTTTTTTGGTAACAAATCTGGGCAACTCACAAAATCAGACGTTTTTGCAGGACACACAAAAATCAGGTCAATCAGAGAAGCAGACTTTGCCGACATCAATAATGACGGGAACATAGACATTATTGGTTTTTCAATATCTCATCATAAGGATCAGCTTGGCTGGGGGTTTTTCGAGCCCGATTTTATCGCACTTGGCAACGGAGATGGTGAATTCTCAGTCCTCGATAATGCCATAAGGACAGAGAGCCACGCGGGTGTTGTGGCGGACTTAGACCATGATGGAGAATTGGATATTCTCCCCTTTAATCAGGTTGACAAAAGTTTCGGCCTCGCGGTCATTTCAGAGACAAAAATTACGAAAAGCAAGCTAAAGGCACCCAATCTTTCCGGCTACACAATATTTGACGCCGATGCCGCAGATCTAAATGGTGACGGTCTTGACGATCTTGTTTTATCCGTCATGCCAAATCACAGGAAAAATAAATATGTACCGCCAGCACGGTTGAACCAAAGTGGAAGCCTGTTCATTTATTTTGGTGACAAAAATATACCTCTGTCAAAACGTAAACCGTTAAAGATTGGCCAGCATTGGGCAAGTGACGCTGATTGGGAAGCCTATCTAAAATCGCGTGGCGTGAAATCCAATTTTGGCAGGGTAGCGGTAGCTGCACCGAGCAATGCTGATCTCATTGATTTGGATGGCGATGGCGACCTAGATATTCTTGTTGGCTATTTTGTCGAACATAAAAGTTCCTGGAAAAGCAGTGGGTTTCAGATTTATGAAAACGATAACGGCAACTTCACACTAGCAACAGATAAGTTTACGCCGTTTCAGACATCCAACCGAGATCTTGAGAACCCCACAGATTTTATCATGGATTTCCATTTTGCAGATGTTGATAGAGATGGCAAAGCTGACCTGATACTTAGCCATCTGGGTGAAGCGCATCAATCTGATGCGGATGTTTCAGGCACAATATTTCTAAATCGGAACAACCAATTTCTGCCTGTCTCACTCAAATCAAGTAAGGGATTGCCTAGATTAGCAACAGGCAACCATGAACGACATATTGTACCAGGTGATTTTAATTGTGATGGCAGAACGGACTTCGCCACTTTAAGCGGTGCGAAAAAGCAACATCATGATATGTTCAGAGTTTATCTCGCGCGGATTGTGCCCCTTCCGAGCGATTTGGATGGTGATACAAAGGATATGCCAGCCAAAGACAATGTGGCAACCGCAGCTGCCTGTCGGTTTGAGATAACAAAGACATATGCCGACGACCCTGAAACTTATATCATGAATAAGGGAAAATTAACCGTCACTGAAACCGGTCGAATTCAGTTTGGAGATAATCAGGGCTATCGACAGAAGGGGAAAAGTGAGAGGCAATTCACAACATTGCTTCAAGACAGCTCAGAACTGGTATTCACCGACGGACAGCTTATTGGGTATTTCAAAACGTTAGTTGGCAGCAAGTCCACTGAACCAGCACTCATCGAGATGTTTGCCACCCAATCATCTACGAGCTTTGAAGGCGCTTATCAATTCAAATATCCAGGACGAGGCAATGGCAATCTTGTCATCAAATCCTGTCAGAATGTGGAAACACAGAATATTGGTTCAATTTCCAAAGATGACCTAAGAGCAAAGGTTGCCTGTTACATGGCCAATGCTGCAAATAATGAAGCTGAAGAGCTGCCATCCGAAACGGAATTGACAGGGCTCATAACAGCCATGGTGAAAAGTAACCCGGCAAAGGTTAGCAAGCTAGCATTACGTCGCTTCGGCCTGCAAAAACAGACAATTACGCAACATGGAGATTCCCTTCTAGAAATGTTGAATTATGATGGCTCGGCTGATCAATACTGCCAGAAATGACCTTTAAGCCCGTAAATAAAGATGGGTTTCAACCGCCAACATACCTTTGCAAGAGTCGTGAGGAATGAGCCGACCAACTAATAGTCAGGTCTCAGGTCGGTCTTTCAACCTTAACGTACATGCCAGCCAGCTACATGACCCGCTGCTAATTGGCAGGTGCAATGGCTATAGCCTAGTTTGGCCTCGGCAAACCTCCCTATCAGCACGCCAACACATAGATGAACAACCTAGAATTAGAGTGATTTGCATCCATAATCCAGCGTTTACCAATCATCCCAAGCCATTGATTATATGAGGTAATTTATGGTATTTTCGCACCTGCAGTCTGTATCTTTACACACCTTAGCAAAAGGATATTTTCTCTACAAATTCAACGGCCAAAGTACGAGGCGTGCACCATAATTTCGGGCAAAACATCTAAACAGACCAATTTAACGTATGGACCCTACAAGATTTTACAGATGGGATGATCAACATTATGGATTCAATACTGCCAAACTCCAGACGATCTGAGTTACGGGAATTTTCAGTTGTATTTACCGACAGGTCCTTGAACTCCATGTCAGCGCCTTTTCAGGAGGTGATGCGTGGTCTGCATTCAGGTCTAACAGAGGCCTATAATGCAGAGGCTTGTGTCCTCATACCTGGTGGTGGCAGCTATGCAATGGAAGCGGTTGCACGGCAATATGCCCGCAAGGAAAATGTGCTTGTCATTCGTAATGGCTGGTTTAGCTATCGCTGGACACAGATTTTCGATCAAGGTGTTGCGCCAACACATGCTGAGATTGTCCGTGCCTGTCCGGATAGCGCATCAGCAGACCAGCAATTCAGCCCTGCACCGCTAGAGGAAATTGTAGCGCAAATCCATAAGCAAAAACCACGTCTGGTTGTTAGCCCACATGTTGAAACATCAGCAGGGCTGCTTATGCCTGACAGCTATCTGAGTGAAATAGCTAAAGCGGCTCATGACGTTGGCGCCCTATTCGTTCTTGATTGTGTAGCCTCAGGCGCCTTATGGGTAGATATGAAGCAGATAGGCATTGATATCTTAATCACTGCCCCACAAAAAGGCTGGACATCAACACCATGCGCTGGTGTTGTCATGCTGTCAGAAGCAGCTGTGGCGCGTCTTGCGGAAACAGACTCTGACAGTTTTGTGCTGGATGTCAAAAAATGGCATCAGATTATGACAGCCTATCTGAATGGTGGTCATGCCTATCATGCAACTATGCCTACAGACGGGCTTGCCCAATTTTATGATACTGTTCTGGAAATCAAACGGTTTGGCTTTGCCAAAGCCAAAGCAGCCCAAATAGAATTAGGGACAAAGCTACGTCAGATAATGGAACAGCGTGGCTATAAGTCGCTTGCTGCAGAGGGCTTTAAATCACCATCAGTTATCGTCTCACATACGTTAAGAGATGATATGAAAAATGGTGCAGCCTTCGCAGCAGAAGGTGTACAAATAGCCGCTGGCGTGCCTCTTGAATGTGGCGAGTCTGCTGAGTTTAAAACCTTCCGTATTGGGCTTTTCGGCTTGGATAAATTAGCTGATATTGAGGGCACCATCACTGATTTCACTGATGCGCTTGATAAGGTTTCCGCCTAAACATCAGATAACAGAGCAATAAAGACTCTGTTGAGATGAGAAATATGCCTGCCGCAGCTACCTGCGGCGGCAGCACAATGTTTATGAAGCTGGCATATAGCTACAACAGCCTATCTCACGTGACGATTGTCAGATGCTGCTATTTTAGGGTTTACTCTAACAAGCCCTATCTAGAGTGATATGCTCTAATAGACAGGGCTGCTTATCAGACCCTGTTTATGCGAGCTGACTTGATGGTGCCATCTGATTAGCACTATCAAATCAGAGATAGAGAGACCCTATGCTATCTTTATCCGGTAAGAAAATCTTCATCAGCGGAGCTGCTGCTGGTATGGGATTTAGTGTGGCAAAACAGGCGGCCGCAGCTGGCGCGGAGATATATGCAACAGATATCTCTGCAGACGGCCTAAAACTCTTGCAACAAGATGGCATTAAAACGCACCTGTTAGATGCAACCGAGCCAGAAGCTATCTCTGCCTATTTTTCTGAACAGCCTGACTTTGATGGCGTCGTCAATATGGCTGGCTGGGTGACACATGCCAGCCTGACACAAACAACTGAGCAAGCCTGGCGACGCGCTTTTCTTGTCAATGTAGATAGTATGTATTTCATATTAAAAGCCGCTATCCCGGGTCTCATTCGAAATGGCGGAGGCAGTATTGTGAATATGGCTTCACTTGCCTCATCGGTAAAAGGATTCCCCTTTCGGGCTGCTTATAGCGCCTCAAAGGCAGCTGTGATTGGCCTGACAAAATCTGTAGCCGTTGATTATATGGCAGAAGGCATCAGATGTAATGCAATTTGTCCGGGTACAATTGAAACCCCCTCGCTGCAGGATCGTATGAATGCGATGGCAGAAACACTTGGCTCTGATGCCGCCGCAAGAGACTGGTTTGTTAGCCGCCAGCCTATGGGACGCCTTGGTCAGCCTGAAGAAATAGCATCCCTTATAATATATCTGCTTTCAGATGCTGGCGCTTATGCTACAGGCCAGTCCTTCATCATTGATGGCGGGACGATAGC
>WTHY01000166.1:10771-16879 GCA_011522945.1 Alphaproteobacteria bacterium | reverse complement strand
CAAATGCACGCTTTGCAGAATTTGTAGCTGCAACAGGATATGAAACAGAGGCAGAAAGATTAGGTGATAGTTTTGTCTTTCAAGGGTTCTTGCCAGACGCTGGGCGCGGATTCCAATCTGTTGTTGCTGCCCCGTGGTGGCGTATGGTGCCAGGGGCGAATTGGCGTCAGCCTTTGGGTGCAGCTATAGACGCTGCGACAGAGGCAGATCATCCTGTTGTGCATGTGAGTTGGAATGATGCGGAAGCCTTTGCAAAATGGGCAGGGGGGCGCCTGCCAACAGAAGCAGAATGGGAACATGCGGCACGTGGCGGGCTTGGTAATGTAATATTTCCATGGGGTAATCAGGCGCCAGACGAAACTTCGTTTTTCCCTTGCAATATCTGGCAAGGCCAATTCCCAAAGGATAATAGTGCTCTGGATGGTTATGCGGGCACGGCGCCTGTTGATGCGTTTGAGCCGAATGGATTTGGACTTTATAATATGTGTGGCAATGTCTGGGAATGGACAGCACAGCCATTTAAAATCCGGTCGCTGAAAAAAGACATCAAGATGGCGCATCAGGGCAAGACAGGTTTTAAGATCGTAAAAGGTGGATCATTCTTATGCCATATCAGCTATTGTTATCGATATAGAATTGCTGCCAGAACTGGGAATTCTCCGGATAGTTCGACGTCACATACTGGCTTCCGGCTTGTTTATGATAAGGACCCGGCTATGAGCCTTGCAGGATAGGGGGCAGATATGATCGAGACATGGCGCTGGTATGGCGGCTTAGACAAGCTCAGCCTATCTGAGATACGGCAAACAGGAGCTGAAGGTATTGTAACAGCCTTGCATGAAATCCCTTATGGAGAGGTCTGGCCAGTTGAGACGATTTCAGCACGTAGACAGGAGGTTGAAGCTGCCGGTTTGCGTTGGGATGTGTGTGAGAGCTTGCCCCTGCATGAGGATATTAAAAGAGGGTCAGGCAATCTAACGAAAATTTTTGCCAATTATCGCCAGTCTCTGGCTAATCTTGCCTCAGAAGGCATCAACATCATTTGCTATAATTTTATGCCGCTTCTGGATTGGACACGCACAGATTTGCTCGCGCCTGTTGTAGGTGGCGGCACATGCTTACGGTTTTCAGCGGTGAAAATGGCAGCCTTTGAATTGCATATGCTCAAGCGGGAAGGGGCTGAGGCTGATTATCCAGAAGAGGTTCTATCACTGGCAGCAGACTGGTTTAATGCCTCAACTGAGGCAGATCAGACACTGCTCTTAAATTCCATTATGGCTGGGATGCCAGGGGCATATGATCGATATGATATCGCTGGACTGCGTTCGGCTCTAGATACCTATAAAGACCTAGATGCAGCTGATATACAGCAGAATTATAAACGGTTTTTAGACGAAATTATACCCACAGCAGAATCCTTGGGCATGCGGCTTTGTGTGCATCCAGATGACCCACCGCGAGATATCTTAGGTTTGCCGCGTATTGTCTCTGATACGGCTGATATCAAATTCATTCTGGAGAGTTATGATAGTCCAGCAAATGGCCTAACATTATGTACAGGGTCATTAGGTGCAAATCCGGATAATGATCCTGTTGCGATAGCAAAACAATTTTCCGACAAGGTGCATTTCGCGCATTTACGCGCTGTCAGAAAAGATCCTGATGGGTCTTTTGAAGAGGCAGCACATCTTGAGGGGGATACGGATCTCGTTGCCGTCTTAGATGTGCTTTTACAAGAAGAGGCACATCGCCGCGCCACTGGCAGAGCAGATCATCTTATCCCGTTCAGGCCTGATCATGGACATGAATTATTATCTGATTCTGAAAGAGGCACTTTTCCCGGATACCCACTTATTGGCAGGATGCGCGGCCTAGCTGAATTACGAGGAGCTATCCGTGGATTGGAGCATCAACGGTGAATTTGCTACATCTCGTCATCATCTTGACGATAGCGGCGGTTGGGTTGTTTGTCTGGCAGCTTCTGTCAGGTCAGCGGTCACTATTTGAAGTGCGAAGTCCATTTGGAGGTGTTATAGCGCCTCGTTATAGAATGATATATTTAGGAGCTGTTATCGCTCTTATATGTGGTTTGAAATTTTTCGGAGCGATATAGATGCAGCAAAAACAGGTGAGACGATGCCTAGTTTAAAGTTACTTGCAATAGGTGAGGTGATGGCTGAAATTCGGCAGGATGTTGCAGGCGGGTTCGCCGTAAATTTTGCTGGCGATACATTTAATACAGCAATCTATGCTGCACGTGCGCTGAATGCAAATGGTGCTGTGGGATATATGACGGCGGTTGGAGAGGAGCCTCTTTCTCTTGGTTTATTGGACATGGCCAAGTCAGAAGGGCTTAACACCAGCACAATCACACAGCATAGCACACGCAATATTGGGATTTACTCTGTTGCAACAGATGCGGCTGGGGAGCGCAGTTTTCACTATTGGCGTAGTGAGTCTGCAGCTAGAACGCTATTTTCAGACAGTCAAAATATCCCAGAGCTACCTGAGGCGGATATAATTTATCTATCTGGTATTAGTCTTGCCATTTTAACACCTCTGGCAAGACGCTTATTATGGGGCGCCCTAGATGATAGACGCAAATCAGGCAGAACAAAGATTGCCTTTGATTCAAATTTCCGCCCAAAATTATGGGAAGATGTGTCAAGCGCCCGTCAGGTTATGAATGCCTTTTGGGATATAACAGATATTGCGCTTCCCTCTATAGATGATGAGATGGCCCTTTATGATGATGCATCAGAAGCAGATGTGATTGCACGATTTGCACAGCGTGACTGCAGAAGGATCGCTATCAAAAGGGGCGAGAGAGGACCAGTTTCCCCGCATATAGATACCAGTATATTGCCAGATTTTCCGCCGGCATCACAGGTGGTCGACACAACTGCGGCGGGTGATAGTTTCAATGCTGGTTATTTGGCAGCTTACCTTGACGGTGCGTCAGAGGCAGATTGCCTGTTAGCTGGGCATGCGCTAGCTGCAAAGGTGGTTGGCGCGCCAGGCGCCATAATGCCGCGCTAAATTTTATAAGGCGCGTTTTACAAAGCTTGTACGCTAGCTTTTTAAAGATGCTAGCGCTTTGAGGGGTGTTCGCTATTTCACTATCGCGGCCCATGCGAATTGAGACATTAAGACCTTTCAGATATCCAAGAGTCTCTTATCAGACGCGCTTCCTAGTCAAACCCTTTGTATCACTAAAGCTTGGCAAGCCTCTCTAAAAAAGCTTCATGCGCCTCAGCTTGCATATGCGGCGTAGTTTTCGCCGTAGGGAAAGCACCTGATTTTGCAGCATCATGAAATGCTTTTAAGGCGCGGCGCCGTTCTTTTTTAATTTCCTCTTGCAGCGCATAAATATTACCAAATGCCTGTGCATGACGCGGTGATTCAGGTTGTTCACCGCAAATATCATTTTGGAACAGATAGATAATATCACCACCAGACCCAGACCCAAGAGAGCTTGTCAGTAGGCTTGTGCGTTTTGAAATTTCTGTCATCACTTCAGCCATAATCACTTCAGCTTCTACTGAAAAGGCGCCTGCATTTTCCATATCCCTAAATTTTTGTAACAGGGTCATAGCCTCATCTGCATCTCGGCCAATGGCACGCAAACCGCCATTCCAAGTCGAGCGCCGTGGTACAAGACCAAGATGACACATGACAGGGATTTCCTCTTTAGCCAATATTTCAACAATGTGCGGTCCGCGTGCTGTATAGACTGAGTCAGCGCCATCTTTCATAGCAGCAAAAGCTGCCTTTAGAACATCTGTTTCAGTTGGGTAATCTGGCAGCGGGATCGCAGCAGTAAAAAACATATCGGGCGCCCCTTGCCGGACGGCTGCTGTATTGATGGCATTGCCCATAATTAGGTCTAGGCCAGCATCTCTAGCAGCAGCTGCTTCTTCAGAGGAATTCGCAGTTGTTTGTGTTAGGATGGTTTTACCTTTGCAAGCTAGCAAATCAGCAGCGGTATAATTCCTGTGTTGAAATTTTGCATCCCAATCATAAATTCGTTTCATTTTTATATCCCCATGGCGTTTCTTGGAATCTTTACGATATAAGTAGCTTGAAATTTTGTATCGCTTCGATCACCATCACTAATAGTAGGCTGACACAAATCAGCGCATTATGACAATTAGGAATGAGACAAGCTCCTGACATAATGCTGATAAGCAAGTAACAGCCATGCGATACGGGCAGGGGGTGTCTCTTGGACCCGCCCGGCGCTGGGACCAGCGTATGAAATCCCTCATCTTTGAAACAGACAGCCCGGCAATATTTTGCTCGCGCCTGTCATGAACTGTTAAAGGGAGGCATCTTATGAAAGCAGGTGTTATTGGATTGGGTGATATGGGCTCAGGCTTGGCACGTAATCTTATCAAAAATGGATTTGAAACAAGCGGATTTGATCTCAGCGAACGCCGCATGAAAGATTTCGAGGATATGGGCGGCGTGGTCTGCACGAATGCGGCCGATGTTGGTAAGCATGCAGATGCTGTTTATGTCATGGTGATGAATGGCGCTCAGGCGCATGAGGTGATTTTGGGACCTTCAGGTCTTGTAACAACCATGCGCTCTGGCGGGATAATTATCCTAAGTGCAACTATAAAAGCATCAGAAGCACGTGCGATTGGAGCTGGTTTAAATGGCACGGGTATTGATATGGTGGATACCCCTGTATCTGGCGGATTTCCAGGCGCGCAAAATGGTACACTCACTATGATGGCCGCAGCCTCTGATGCTGTTATGGAGCGGGCAAAGCCAGTGATGGAAGCGGTATCCAGCACAATTCATCATGTTGGTACCGATGTTGGTGCTGGGCAGGTCATGAAAGCCTGTCTACAATCTATCTTTGGCGGTATATTCAGCGCGACTTTTGAAGCTGCGGCGCTAGCGGCAAAAGCAGGTGTCAAAGGCCAAACATTATTTGATGTTGTGAGTACATCAAGTGCGGGATGTGGCGCTACAAAAGCAGCACTGGAAAATATCATCGATCGAAAATTTGAAGGCACGGGTTCTGGCATTGGCACAATGCACAAGGATTTAACTATCTCGCTTGCCATGGCAGAAGAGCTAGGTGTGCCACTTTTCACGGCAAGCACAGCCATGCAAATCTTCCATCAAGGTAAGACAAAATATCCACAAGGGGATAACTGGGTTTGTACACGCGTGATTGAAGAGATTGTTGGTGCAGAATTGCATCGATAAGGATAAGAGGAGGTTCAAATGAAGCTAGGCGTAATTTGTGACGGTATCAGCCGGAATCTATCTCATACAGTTGATGTGATGGATGAATTTGGTCTTGAATATGCAGAATTACAATTTGTTGGCGACAAGGAAGTTGGTGACCATACAGCTTCTGAAATTCGCGAGATAGACAGTTTGCTACGTGATCGTGGTAAGCCTGTATCCTGCCTTAGCCGGCATATTTTCGCTGGTATGCGCGGGGATGACAAACCTGGTGGTCCGCTACATATCAAACATCTTGATGCCCTCAAGCGGGTGATTGAAATGGCACATATTGTGGGCTCTCCTTTGGTACGTATTATGACCCCGAAAAAAGAACAGATTTTATGGGGGCATCATGGTGCCGAACAGTGGAATGTCGCCAAAGGCGCTTGGGACGGCATGCTGCCTATCATCGCACCTGCCATTGACGTCGCGCGGTCTGAGAAGATTACGCTTGTTGTGGAAACAGGAAATGGCACAATGGTGAATTCCAATTATACAGGGCGCAAACTCATCGATGATTTAGATGCAAAGGATGTCTTGAAGCTGCTTTGGGACCCTGCAAATAATTGCTGGTGCCATGAAACAGCCTATCCAGATGGATATGATGAGGTGAAAGATGGCTATCTTGGTCATATCCATATTAAGGATGTGCAGGTGGATACGCCGCGTGCCACATTAGAAGTGCGGCCAATGGGTGAGGGGCAACTTGCGAGCCAATTCCAGCCTATGGCAGATGCGTTGAAAGCAGATGGGTATGATGGTGTGATTAGCTTTGAATCTGTCTATCATCCTGGGAATGGTGATTTTGAAGCAGGTTTCAGGCAGAATATTGAAAGATTCAAAGCTATCTATGCGTAGTGC
>WTHY01000166.1:0-10671 GCA_011522945.1 Alphaproteobacteria bacterium | reverse complement strand
GACCAGCTCTAAAGACAGTCTACCAGTGCTTTGATAGACGCGTCAGCAGCATGCTTTGTCTCTGCAACTGACCTGCCTGCTTTATATAGGCTTGAGCCCAAGCCAAAACCGTAAATGCCGGCCTTTTTATAGGCGGCAAAATCTTCTGGTCCAACGCCGCCAACTGCATAAAGCTGTACATCTTTTGGCAGGACGGCCTTCACAGCAGATATCCCAGATGGACCCAACAAGCTGGCAGGAAAAAATTTCAGACCAGAAGCCCCTGCCTTTAGAGCAGAGAAAGCTTCTGTTGGTGTCATGACGCCTGGTAGCACTGTCATATCTAGAGCGCGCGCACGTTTAATGACAGCTTCATCCATATTTGGTGAGACGATGAGATTGCCGCCACAGTCTTTTACTTTATCTACCTCGTCAACTGACAGGACAGTACCAGCGCCTATTAGGGCTGACTCTCCTAAATGTGTCTTTGCACAATTTGCTGCATGCTCAATAGAGGTGAAAGGGTCAGGCGAATTTAAAGGCACCTCTATAGCGCAAAACCCCGCCTGAATGAGCATCTCTGTCATAGGCACAATCTCGGCAGGGGTAATACCACGCAAAATCGCCACAAGCTGCTTATCTGTATCCTGATATTGCATGTGCCTTGGCTCCATTTCCTAAATATGTCTCATACTGATATTCATGTTATTGGTGGCTTGGCCAAATATCGCTGGCAATTTGAATCAACCCCCGCTGAGCAGCTTGGCTTGCATCTGTGCGCGTGAAGGGTATGTTGAGTGCTGTAAAAGCAGCGTCATACAATGCTGCTAGGTTGCCATCTGACAGCAGGGTTATTGCGCCATTTTTAGGCTTGTAGCAGGATGCAATTTCCGCGCCAATGAGCCATCCAGATAATTTGGCTCTGCCACCTTTAAGAGCAGTCTCTCCAAAAAGAAGTGGAGCTGCTCTCAAGCTAAATAAATTTGTCAAAATGTTGCCAGGGTTCTGATAGGCATTTTGCGCTGCTGTAATAAAATCAGCATCATCCCAGTCGGTGTTTGCAAGTGTTTTGCTTAGGATAGATTGTGTCTCAATCAGATGAAATAGCTCACCTGTCATTACGGTCTGAAATTGTGCGAGGCTGCCAGCCTGCATCTGTACCCATTTTGAATGTGTACCAGGCATGACAATCTGTCCATCTGCTTGGTTTAACCCTAATAGCAGCGTTTCTTCACCGCGCATGACATCTGGGGCAATATCTGTTTTCTGGGCAATGCCAGGTATGATACGAATATCTCTGTTTTGGCCTAACACAGGAATGACAGCTTCTGACAGGCTATCGAGTTTTGTTGGTGCAGATAGATAGGGAGCTTCTTGCCAACCCTGTGCTGCGCCAACCATCCCACACATAAGCACCGGTGTAGCCTCTGGTGCTCCGATCTCAGTTATGAGGGTGTTTAAAACAGGCGCGAATGCATCTGGGGTCAGTTTTGACATGCCCTTGTCAGATCGGCGTTCCGATAGAACTGCTCCGGTAGCGGAAACAGCCCATAAGCGCAAATTGCTTGTGCCCCAATCAACTAAAATTGCATGGATATCTGTCATCCCTATGCCTTGCTGTCATTATGAGCGAGCAACTCAAGATATAGAGCAGAATGGTCTAGATCACCACCATCCATATCATCCACAAGATGCTGAAATCTATTTCGCATATCTAAAGTCATTGGGAGGTGCACACCAGCAAGGCTGGCAGCTTCAAGCGTATTGTTGAGGTCTTTTAGCTGGAATTTCGAGGGTCCACCCGGGACAAAATTCTGCTCACTCATTCTCTGGCCATGTTGCTGCAGAATGGTCGAATCAGCAAAACCACCTTTTAAGGCTGCCCGCAAAGCTGCAGGGTCAGCACCGCCTTTTTCAGCCAGTAAGGTGGCTTCAGCCACAATGCCGATAGTAGCTGCAACTATCGCTTGATTGGCAAGCTTGCAAAGCTGGCCAGTGCCATCAGGGCCTACATGTACAGGTCGTCCCATGGCTTCAAATACAGGTTTAGCTCTTTCAAATAAGGACGCTTCGCCGCCAGCCATGATAGCTAGCGATGCTGCTTCTGCCCCTTTTGTACCACCAGAGACTGGTGCGTCCAGATGCCCGACACCCAATTCTGCTAATCTGTTTTTGTGGGCGCGAGCTTCAGCTGGCTTGATTGAGCTCATGTCAATCACTAGACTGCCAGTCTTGAACCTATTAAGGGTGTCTGGCGCAAATAAGATATCAGCTACAGTTTTTCCGTCAGCTACCATCGTAATGATGATATCTGCGCCTGCAATTGCCTCAGCAGGCGTCTGTGCAATAGCGGCGCCAACTGCGCTTAGGGCCTCAGCTTTTTCTGCAGTTCTGTTCCAAGCACAAAGCTGAAATCCAGCCGCCAATAGGTTTCTGGCCATCGGGCCACCCATGAGCCCAATACCAAGAAACGCTATCCTCATTCCATCTGACATCTATTCAGCCTCTGATGTAGTTAGGCAGGATCACGTCCTACATTTTGACGCTGAGCGCCAAGCCCTTCAATTGATAGCTCCATCACATCGCCTTCTTTTAGATAGACCGGCTCAGGCTTCATACCCATACCGACACCTGGTGGTGTGCCTGTCGAGACCACATCACCAGGATGAAGTGTCATAAGTTGTGATAGATGCGAGATAATTTGGGCAATTGTGAAAATCATTGTTGATGTATTGCCAGTTTGCATGCGCTGACCATTCACATCCAAATGCATATTTAGATTTTGTGGGTCATCAATTTCATCCGCTGTAACAAGCCATGGGCCAATAGGGCCAAAGGTGTCACATGATTTGCCTTTGGTCCATTGGCCTGTGAGTTTTGTCTGATATTCACGCTCAGACACATCATTGGAGATGAAATAGCCTGCCACATAATCAAGTGCATCTGATTCAGACACATATTTACATGGCTTGCCAATAACAAAACCAAGCTCAACTTCCCAATCTGTGTGGGTCGAGGCACGTGGCAACATGACTGTGTCATTTGGCCCAGCTATCGCAGATGTTGCTTTCATAAATAAGATAGGATGCTTCGGAATAGGGGCACCTGTTTCAGCGGCATGATCTGAATAATTCAAACCGATACACATGAATTTTCCAACATTCCCAACACAGGCGCCAAAACGAGGTTGTCCCTCTACAAGCGGCAGGGTTTGGCTATCTAGGGCTCGTAATTTGTCTAATGAAGCTGGCGCCAATGTAGCGCCATTTACATCATCAATATGGGCGGACAAATCACGGATATTTCCGTCTGCATCTATCATTCCAGGCTTTTCAGCACCAATCTCGCCATAACGAACCAGTTTCATATTTTAAATTCCTTATAAATGTCTTGAGCATAGCTATTCTAGAAACACATTTTCCTAGAGGGTTTCTGCTTTAAGTGGTTATCTCAATTACTGAACATCTCTTTTATGATTATCACGTCTTAATGATTGTCTCTGGGTATACCTTTAGTGCGCGCAATCGAGCGATAATTAGGTGCATCTTTTAACACCATGCCTTCTGAGAAGGGTTGGACTTTCTCACGGAAATATTGCTGCCATGGTGACTGGCTGTCTGGCATAGCAAAGCCACCTGCTGCAGCCAGGCGTTGCGCCCGTTCTGCAAGCTCCTCATCAGCTACAAGCATATTCACTGTACAGGCATTGAGGTCTACACGGATTTTGTCACCTGTCTGTATGAGTGCCAATCCGCCTCCATCTGCAGCTTCAGGTGATGCATTTAATATAGATGGTGAGCCAGATGTGCCTGACTGCCTGCCATCACCAATACATGGTAATTCATTAATACCTTTTTTAATGAGGTAGGATGGCGGGCGCATATTAACGACCTCTGCACCGCCAGGATATCCTATAGGCCCGGCACCACGCATGACAAGAATAGCATTTTCATCCATGCCAAGGGATTCATCATCAATTCTGTGATGAAAATCTTCTGGACCATCAAACACAAAGGCAGTGCCTTCAAAGGCATTTGGATCCTCAGAATTAGAGAGATAACGCTCTGTGAAACTTTGGCTGATAACACTGGTTTTCATGATGCCACTATCAAACAGATTTCCTGAGAGGTTCACAAAGCCAGCCTCTGATTTCATTGGGTTATCAATGGAGAAAATAACTTCTGGCCGGGCGATTTTTACATCAGCACAATTCTCGCCCATGCTTTTGCCATTGACGGTTAACGCATCTGGATGTGGCAACAAATTATGGCGCATAAGCTCCCCAACCACAGCCGGGACACCACCTGCACGATGATAATCTTCACCAAGATATTCACCCGCTGGCTGTAAATTCACCAGAAGCGGTATCTTATGGCCAACTGATTGCCATTCATCATTATTGAGACTAATTCCAAGATGCTTGGCGATTGCATTTAGGTGAATAGGCGCATTTGTTGAGCCGCCAATTGCAGAATTCACAGTTATCGCATTCTCAAAGGCCTGTTTGGTCATAATATCTGAAGGCTTTACATCATCCCACACCATATCCACGATGCGGCTGCCTGTATAATAGGACATCTGACCACGCTCACGATATGGCGCTGGAATAGCTGCTGAGCCTGGTAATTGCATACCAAGCGCCTCTGCCAGGGAATTCATAGTTGTGGCTGTGCCCATTGTATTGCAATAGCCGGTCGAGGGTGTTGATGATGTCACAAGGTCAAGAAATCCATCATCATCAATTTCGCCAGCTGCCATAAGCTGGCGTGCTTTCCACACGATTGTACCAGAGCCTGTGCGCTCTCCATCGTGCCAGCCATTTAACATAGGGCCTACAGAAAGCGCGATTGCTGGAATATCAACCGTAGCGGCGGCCATTAATAAAGCAGGTGTGGTTTTGTCACAGCCAATCATTAGAACGACGCCATCTATAGGATAGCCATATAAGGTTTCTACAAGGCTTAGATAGGCCAAATTCCGGTCCAACATGGCTGTTGGCCGCTTGCCTGTCTCTTGAATGGGATGCACAGGAATTTCCATTGGCAGGCCGCCGGCAGCTATAATCCCGTCACGGACACGTTTTGCAAGCTCGATATGATGGCGATTACAAGGAGACAAATCAGAGCCTGTTTGTGCAATAGCAATGATTGGCTTACCATCACGCAATTCTTCACGGGTAAGTCCATAATTGAGATAGTGTTCTGTATAGAGTGCTGTCATTTCTGCATCATCAGGATTATTAAACCATTTGCGTGAGCGCAAATTTGCGGGCTGTATTTTTCGGTCTGACATCGATGTTTCTTCCTTAAAAATTTTTAGGGTTTATGATGCATGCGGCAAAATGGGGGTATGCTAGGTATATATGGTCAGAGTGCCCAGCCACCATCAATTACATGTTCTCGGCCAGTGACAAAGACACTTTCGTCAGACCCCAGATACACAGCTAGAGCTGCAATTTCTTCCGGCCTGCCAATGCGGCCCATTGGTTGCCGCGCAATAAAGGCTTCCATGGCAGCTTCATAATCACCTGTTGCGCGCAGTCTGTCATGTAATGAGGGGCTATCAACTGTCCCTGGACAGATTGCATTACACCGAATGCCTGTTGTCATATAATCACAAGCTACTGATTTCGTGAGCCCTATGACAGCAGCTTTTGTTACCCCGTAAATAAAGCGATTTGGCACACCTTTTACAGAAGAGACAACAGATGACATATTGATGATTGAGCCTGTGCCACGTTCCAGCATGCCAGGCAAAGCTGCCTTAATCGTCCAATACATAGACCTGACATTGAGATTGACACCAAAATCCCATTCATCCTGGGTTGAGTCTAGGATGAGGCCTGCATGGACAAAGCCTGCACAATTAAACAGAATATCTGGATTTGCTTTAGTAATACCTGCATGCACTGAGTCTTGATTCAAGACGTCCAGATGGAATGTTTCAATATTGTCATGTGACAGGCTTGCCAGCGTCTCTTCATTAATGTCTGTTGCAAATACCTTTGCACCTTCAGCGGCCATAGCCAGTGCCGTTGCTTTGCCGATGCCTTGCCCGGCGGCTGTAACAAGTGCTGTTTTCCCAATCAGCCGTCCTGTGCTGCTCATAGCTGGCCTCCCATAACAAGCCTTGTGGTTAAATCAAATAGTGCCAAATGTGATTAGGCATACTGCCTGAAAATTATTGCAGACTGATACAGGTTAAGAAAGTAAATCTTTTGACAGTTGAGGATTTTCTGCTTCCCCGATCTTACCTAAAATAGGCCTGTTAGCTTTAGATGTGGATAAAATATCAGCTTAGGCCAATCAGTGTGGTGCCTTATGCGCCTAGCTAATAGCAGTGAACATATCCAAAAGCATTGGTAGAGCCAGCTCTGGTACGGCTAGTATCTGCAGCCGTCATTAGGCCAGTTCAATTTCTTGATGGTTAAGACTAGTACCTCATGCCATTAGCTATAGGCAGCGACTGTGTCCAAACGCATTTCAATGCCTAGACCTGGCGCATCTGGTATCTCTACCGTCCCATCTATCATTTCAATGGGGGTTGTTGTTAACTCTCGACGAAACGGGTGTGCTGACTGGTCATATTCCAATATAGGCTGACGCGCAAAAATAGAGTGATGTGCATCCGGAATGGCTGCAATCCATTGCAGGGAGGCAGCTTGTGCAACAGCACTGCCCCACACATGCGGATTGACCTCTACGCCAAAGGCTTGCGCCAAAATTGTTATATGACGTGCCGCTGTCAGGCCGCCACATGACCCGATATCAGGTTGCACAATATCGACTGCCCCGGCACTTAACAGGGATTTAAAGCCATAAAGGCTATGCTCATTTTCACCGCCCGCAATGGCCATAGGCAGGCGGGTACGTAGTTCCCTATAACCATCAATATCTTCTGGGACGACAGGCTCTTCATACCAGCGCAGACCCATATCTGCCAAAGCGGTCCCAAGCATAAGCGCCTCATTGCGCCCATAAGCATGATTTGTATCCACCATCAAGGTGACGTCTTTACTGCCAAGCGCAGTCTTGATGGCGTGCATGACATCTATGTCATCTTGAAGACCAAAGCCAAGTTTCACTTTCATCAGGCGAAAGCCATTCTCGTAATGCTGTAACGCCTCGTCTGCAAGGCGTGCTTGTTCTCCTTGCCCAGTGATACGGTAAAAACCGGTTGCATAAGGCTGCACATTAGACCTGAATGCGCCACCAAGCAGCTGTGATATAGGCTGGTCATAAGCCTTGCCAGCAATATCCCAAAGCGCAATATCTATGCCGCTAATGGCTGCCATAACAGCCCCTTTGCGCCCAAAATCGCGTGATCTGTTATACATAGCAAACCAAAGCCGTTCAGTATCAAGCGGATTATCTCCGATTAACATCGGCGCAAAACAATTTTCTATAGCTGCTGCTGCAATTTCAGGGACTTCAAGCCCCTGACAGAAAGCCTCGCCCCAGCCTGTAATGCCAGCATCGGTGCGTATCTCAATCAAGGTTGCAGATCGCGTTGATACCCAGCCTTGTGAAAAGGCAAAAGGTGTCTCTAACGGAGATTTCAGAATATGTGTTTTGATTTCGGTGATTTTCAGTTTTGGGATCATCGTTATTTGCACCACAAATTCTAACTAAAATATGTTGATGTAGATAACCTGCCATCTGGTTCCATGCTTGACAATCAACAAGTCGATGTTTCTTACTTATGAAGCAAGGTTTATGATGCGGGACAGATGATATGCTAACCACTGAAAAAAAGGATTTTTTCGAGACTAACGGCTATCTCGTGCTGAATGATGTATTTGATCAAAATACGGTTCTTGATCCTGTTCGTGCTGAATATGCAACGCTGCTAGACGGGCTGATATCAGACTGGCAAGCCTCTGGTGCGCTTGGAGTATTGCCGGAAGGGCTCGATTTCTACGGGAAATTAAAACATTGTTATTTGGCGGGGTGTGATTGGTTCCAGCCAATGGATATTTCGCTTCCAGCTGATGAAATACAGCTTGATACGCCTATGCATTTCGGGCCTGCCGTCTTTAATATGATAACAGATACGGCGCTGCTTGATATTGCTGAGAGCCTGATTGGCCCTGAGATCACATCTAACCCTATTCAGCATGTGCGCCTAAAGCCGCCTGTGCCGCAATTGCATCAGGATGAAATCCGCGCCCATATTGCCGCTACAGATTGGCATCAGGATAGAGGCGTGGCACATGATGAAGCAGATTCCACGGACATGATCACTGTTTGGATAGCCATTTCTGACGCGACAGAGGAAAATGGGTGTTTGCAGGTTGTCCCTCAAGATAAGGGAGCTGGTTTGCTGCCACATTGTTCAAAGACACAAACCGCTATTGCAGATGGCTTTATCGATCTCGCAAAGGCAAAACCATTGCCAGTCCGGTCTGGTGGTATTGTGATTTTTCATCCTTTGACGGCACATAGCTCGCTAGATAATCATAGCGACGCCTTTCGCTGGTCATTTGATATTCGGTTTAACAAAACAGGACAGCCAACAGGCAGGTCACATTTTCCAGATTTTGTTGCCAGAAGTCAGCAACATCCTGAAAGAGAATTGCAAGACTGGCAGGCATGGCGATCTCTCTGGGAGACAGCGAGAGCTGAACTATCAGGCGCAGCGCATATCCCTATCCATAGATGGACGTCTGATGCCCCGTTCTGTGCATAATATAGACGGTTTTGGCATGCTGATGCCTGCATGAAGCCAAACAGGCAATTTGAAAGTTTGAGAGTAGAATGACAGTTTCAGAGATAATCAGACTAGATGCATCTGATAATGTAGTTACAGCTACAAAGACCCTTGAGGCAGGTATGTCTGTCGAGGCTGTGATGACAACAGGGATTGTGCCACGTAATCACAAGCTTGCTAGCTGTGATATCAAACAAGGGGAAGCTGTGCGAAAATACGCACAAATCATCGGTTATGCCTCAGAAGATATTCCAGCTGGTGCACATGTGCATACACATAATGTTGTGTTTCGAAATACAGATGCTGATTATGAATTTTCAACGCATCTTCGGCCTGTTGCACCAGCTGAGATACAAGATAGTTTTATGGGCTTCCGTCGTGATAATGGGCGTGTTGGTACGCGCAATTATATCGGCATTCTCACGTCAGTGAATTGCTCAGCAACAGCAGCACGCATGATAGCCTCTGCCTTTGGGCCAGAAGAAATGGCGCAATATCCAAATGTAGATGGGGTCGTCGCCTTTGTGCATGGCACAGGGTGCGGTATGGCTGGTCAAGGTGATGGTTTTGAAGCATTGCAACGCGTGATGTGGGGCTATGCACGCAACCCCAACCATGGTGGTATTTTGATGGTCGGCCTTGGGTGCGAAATGAACCAGATTGACTGGATTCTAGAAGCCTATGGTCTCAAGCAAGGCCCAACCTTTCAGGCTATGAATATACAAGATACTGCAGGTTTAGCAAAGACTGTTGAGACTGGTATTGAAATGGTCCGCAAAATGTTGCCAGAAGTGAATAAAGCAACAAGGGAGCCATGCCCTGCATCCGAATTGATGGTAGCTTTACAATGTGGAGGGTCAGACGCTTTATCAGGTGTTACAGCAAATCCGGCGCTTGGCTATGCCTGTGATTTGCTGGTGGCACAAGGCGGGACAGGTGTATTGGCTGAAACGCCAGAAATTTATGGCGCTGAACATCTTCTCACGCGGCGTGCCGTAAATACGGCTACAGGAAAAGATTTGATCAAGCTCATCAGATGGTGGGAGGATTATACAGAACGCAATCTCGGCTCAATGGATAATAATCCAAGTCCAGGTAACAAAAAGGGTGGGCTGACAACGATTTTGGAAAAGTCGCTAGGGGCCGCTGCAAAGGGTGGCACCACGCCTTTAACAGGGGTGTATAAATATGGTGAGCCTATAACAGCGCGTGGTTTTACCTTTATGGATAGCCCTGGCTATGATCCAGCCTCTGTCACAGGGCAGATCGCAAGTGGTTGTAATCTGGTTGCCTTTACAACAGGGCGCGGCTCAGCATTTGGCTCAAAGCCGTCTCCCTGTATCAAGATTGCTACAAATACAGAGATGTATGGCAGGCTCATATCAGATATGGATGTGAATGCAGGCGCTATGCTGACCGAAGGGCAAAGTCTTGAAGATAAGGGCCGTGAAATTTACCAGCTTCTATTGGATGTAGCCTCTGGCAAACAATCTAAATCTGAGGCGCAAGGCTTGGGCGACTATGAATTCGTACCATGGCAAATCGGGGCAACAATGTAGACCTGTTTCATGGCCTGTTAAGGTCATGAAAGACAGGATTTAGCAAAGGCAAAATAATGGGGGCACGAATGGCATCAGAACAAACATTGGAAGTGCTAACCAAAGCGCAAGTCGATTTTTATAACGCGGAAGGCTATCTAGTACTTGAGCGCTATTTGTCAGACGCGACAATTGAGGCTGTTCGTTCCGAAATTGCGAGGCTTGAAACGCAAGCCATTGGTATGGTTGAGTCAGATGATAAAATTGATCTCGAAGATAGCCACACACCAGATGACCCGCGTGTGAGACGTATCAAACTCCCACATACACAAAGCGATATTTTCAGAGATTTGCTATATTCTGATCCCATTCTGGCACCTGTGCGCGATCTGATTGGGCCCAGCTTAAGGTTGCATACGACCAAGTTGAATATGAAATCCTCAGG
>WTHY01000187.1 GCA_011522945.1 Alphaproteobacteria bacterium | reverse complement strand
CCGTGCCATGATTGACATGCATCATGCCATTTTGGCTTTCAGCCAGAAACCGCTGTACAAGTGAATTTTGATTTGAGAACAGCGCTGATGTGAGACCAAATTCGGTATCATTCATAATGCGCATCGCATCATCAAACGTGTCAAAAGCCATAAGGCTTAATACCGGGCCAAAAATTTCCACCTGCCCGGCCGTGCTGTCATGGGCAACATTATCTAAGATCGTCGGGGCAAAGAAATAGCCGCCCTTATCACCTGCCCCATCGATCGGCGCACCACCAGCTAGCGCAACTGCCCCTTCCGAAATCGCTTTTTGTGTGGTTGCAACAACATCCTCAAAATGGGCCTTATTGCAAAGTGGACCCATCGTGCTATCGGCAGACATGCCGTCGCCTAATGTCGCTGCCTTTGCTTTGGCAACAAACAGGTCTTTAGCTTCATCAAATAGTTCGCGTTTAATCAAAACACGGCTGATGGAAGTGCAACGCTGTCCACCTGTCTGGAAAGCAGCGCCGTAAATCTGACTGACAGCATGATCCAAATCATCACAATCATGGAGAATAGCTGCATTTTTACCGCCTAATTCTAATTGAGCGGGAATAAGATTTTCGGCTGCAGCTTTGCCTACCAGCCTGCCAGTACCTACCGACCCTGTGAAGCTGACGCCATGAATCTTTTGTGTGGTAATCATCTCACTAGCTTGACGGCCACCAATCATAGCCATTTGCACCAAACCTGCTGGGAAAAACCCTTGGGCAATTTCACTTAAGATAAAATTTGCAGCGGGTGTGAATTGGCTCGGCTTGAAGATTACTGCATTACCAAAAGCCAGAGCCGGACACATTTTGCGCAAAGGTGTCATAGCTGGGAAATTCCACGGTGAAATACAAAAAATTGTACCGCGTGGGCGACGCATGATCTGATTGGCAAAACCAGCTCTACCATTTGCGATTGGGGTTGCCCCCATACGCGCTGCCTCACCTACCATGAAACGCCCTTCTGTAGCGCCTTTCATAGTCTCGCCTTTCGCTTCGGCCAAAATTTTCCCTTGTTCTAGAACAATCGCTTCGGCGATACGGTCCACATTAGACACCACTGCATCTAAGAAGGCATCTAACTTTGCCGCGCGCTCCAGACCAGGCACTTTAGCCCACTCAGCTTGCGCCTGATTAGCACGCGCCACAATATCTGGAATGTCAGCTGCATCTGTCCAGCTATAACGTCCGACAACCTCTTGTGGACGCGCTGGGTTAACAGTCTCAAACGTCTCATATCCTGCGGTTGTGAAATCATATTTTACTGTCATTTTCTGCCTTCCTCTAATCCACAATCACAGCGTTTGGTAGTAATGTTTTTTCAAGATATGCTTTTGCCTCTGCATGGGTCACCCAATCTGGAGGTGGGAACTGTGCACACATATCCCAATCATCATTTGTTGCCGTCATATGTGCGTTAATAAGGGCATCAAAATCATCCATCACAGCAGTATAGGCTGGATCATCTACCAGATTATTCTGCTCAAAATAATCTGCGTTTAGATCATACAAATCTACGCGCAAATCTTTGTGACGGACATAAAGCCAGTCTTTAGTGCGAATGCCACGTTGTGCATAGGGTGTGTATTCACCAATATTGCCATCTTCTTGTCTAAAAAGTTGATAGAATATTGCCGCACGGCCTGTGTCAGTTTTGCCATCCAATATATCCAGATAGCTCTGTGAATGCGCCTCTTCTGGCAAGGGCATGTCCAGCATTTCACACAAAGTCGCCATTAAATCGACGCCTACATCGACCATGGCCTTTGTCTTTTGCCCTGCATGGACACGTTTTGGATAGCGGATGATGAAAGGTACTTGCATAGCCGCGCGATAGGCTTGATTTTTAATCCCGCAAAATGAGCCATGCTGGCCAAGCATGTCACCGTGATCACTCCAGAAAATAACCATGGTATTATCTGCAATACCCAGCCTGTCCAGATGATTAAGTATACGACCAACATTCCAGTCAATATTACTTATCATCCCATAATATTCGGCCATGAACTGGCGAATTTCAGCCTCTGTTTCTGGCTCGCCTGCCGGTTTAGTGTCATAAGCAGCATGGCTATGATGAGCTGCTTTCACCTCACCGTTGCAGAATTCTTTCAGCCGGCGTTCTTGTACCTGCCTTTGCAGCTCCATATCTGGAACGCCAGCCCGCAAATCCATATCAGCCGGGTCATACATGGTACGCCATTGTTCCGGCATATTATTTGGGAAATGTGGCGGCCCATAACTGACATAGCCAAAGAACGGCTTCTCAGGATTATCTTTAGAGGCTGCATCAATGAAATCAATTAGCTGGTCTGTCTGGTAATCTGGCTCATATCTCTTTGAGAAATGCGGCGTGCCAATATCGTCAAAATAGACTGATTTCAGATATTCATGGCCACGATTAAACCCGATAAAATGGTCGAACCCGAACCGTCTATCCTTAGGCACAAAGCCTGGCTTCGGACCACCTTCCAAGTGCCACTTGCCAATATAGCCTGTTTGATAGCCGGCTGTCTTCATCATCTCCGGAAGAAATGTTTGATCACCACGCAAAGGGAAGTGATTTTGTACCATACCATGGCCTTGCGCATATTTGCCGGTAAGGACGCTAGCCCGAAACGGACAACAGACAGGATAGCTTGTATAGGCTTCGGTAAACTGCATACCTTCAAGCGCAAGCCTGTCAATATTTGGTGTTTTTACAACGCTATTACCAGCGCACCCCATCGCATCGCTGCGCATCTGATCTGGATATATAATCAGAATATTCGGCTTATCTGTCATGATGCGCCTCTTCTCATCATTGATGTTATCCGGCGCCATATTGGCGCACCAAACAGTGTAAGGAATAACAGCCCATAAATACTCAGGCCGATAGGCGTATTGAAAAATTCAAGAATACTGCCTTGTGAGGTGGTGATTGATTGGCGGAAGCCATCTTCAAAAATCACACCAAGCACAAAGCCAATCACCAGCGGTGCCACGCTGAAACCAAGCTTACGAATAATATAGCCAAACACGCCTGCGGCAATCATGATTCCTACAGCAAAAAGGCTTGAAAAGGTTGAATAAATCCCTGCCACACTGAGGAGAAATACAAGCGGCAAAACAATATTCTGTGGTACGCGAATGATTTGTGCGGCAAAGCGAATGGCAAAATACCCAATCACCATCATCACAATATTGATCAGGAACAGACCAATATAGATGGCATACATAATCTCGCCACGCTCTTCAAAAAGCCTTGGTCCTGGTGTCAGATTATTGATAGCAAATGCCCCCAGCAAAATAGCAGCAGCAGGTGTTCCAGGGACACCTAAAGTCATTGTGGGTAATAATGCGCCGCCAACTGTCGCATTATTGGCTGTCTCAGGAGCAAGCACACCAATTGGCGCACCTTTTCCAAATTCCTCGGGTGTATCAGACCTTCGTTTTTCTTCAGCATAGGCATAATAAGCCGCGACGGCCGCGCCCTCACCTGGGATAATACCAATAATTGTCCCAACAAGAGATGAGCGCATAATCGCGCCTTTTAACTCTTTTAGCCGTTTCACGCCTGGGATCGTTATCTTAAGACTGCTGGCATCAAACTCAATTTTCGTTAGGGCCCGCTCAGCCCCAATAAAGACCTCTGACACAGCAAAAATGCCAATCAGGAACGGTATTAGTTTTATACCGCTATAGAATTGATATGTACCAAACGTATAGCGCTCGCCTCCACTCAGCGGGTCAATGCCCCATGTGGTGAGCCATAAGCCAAGCCCTGCCATTGCAAGACCTTTCCATAAGCTTGCACCTGCTACACGCACCACAACTGCCAGACCAAAAACGCAAACAGCCAAATATTCTCTTGGGCCAAATTGTGCGGCCAACTTGGCCAAAAGTGGTGCAAAGACAGCCAGCATAAAGGCACTAAACAGACCGCCAATCACTGAGCCTGTCAAAGATAGGCCGAGCGCTTCACCACCTCTACCAGCGCGGAACATCGCATTACCATCTTGTGCGGTTGCAACAGCAGCGCCAGTGCCAGGTATCTTTGCAACAATCGCACTGATAGAGCCGCCATAAATAGAGGCGGAATAAATGGATAGTAGAAGCACGATTGAAGGCACAAATGGCATATCAAATGTAAAGGGTAGTGCAAGAGATAGCGCAACAGGTGGACCAAGGCCTGGCAGCACGCCAATGACAATTCCAATAATTACGCCAACAACCAACATGACAAGCGTAATGGGCTGGAACAAAAGCTGGGTCGCTAAGTCAAAGGCGGCTGCATCAAACATAATTCACCTCACCTAACTGAATTGCGTGCCAAGGCCATAGGTGAAAACCAAATAGGTGAGCCCTGCCCCAATAAAGATGATGATATAATGAGAGGGACGTCTTGTGCCCATCGCAAAAGCGATCGCTGGTGTTGCAAACAGACCGGCAATCAAAAAACCAAATTGCTGCCAGAGACCATAGCTAACGATCACCGCCGCCAGTGTTAAAAGTCCTGTCTTTGCCTGTTTGGCATTTTGATATAGCACCTCATCACCATCCCCGCCTGAATGCCCATATACAATATATTCACGAGCATAAATGACCGTGCAAAAGGCAATAAAACCAAGCAGAACCAGCGGGAAGAACTTTGTTGGCAATGTCGCATCGCCAAGAGCTGGTGTTTCAAAGCCCCAGGCAATCACAGCCATCCACCCTGACAGGACAAGCAAAATCAAGGCAAAAACCAGATTAGCGCGTCTTTGTGATATCATGTCAGGTTAACTCAAAATCAAAAAAAGATAAAACGGCACCCCATAAATATGGGATGCCGTATTTTTGGGCATGACTACTTATGCAGCAGACCAAGACCGTCTAGGATCGGAGAATATAAATCCTTACCAGACTGGATTAGCGCTGTTGTGTCTTCAACACCATGCACCCAATACCAGCTGATTGCCTTTGGAAT
>WTHY01000075.1 GCA_011522945.1 Alphaproteobacteria bacterium | reverse complement strand
CATCATTTTCCCCTATTTCAGGTGGTAAATATTGCGCTTTTAGCTGATGATAATGGCCAATCAGCCTGTCATCTGCCCAAAGTCGAATATCCTCTGACGGGGTGGGGTCAAAAAGGGCAAGGCCAGTTGGATGTGCTGTATCTAGAAACAGGCGACTTCGTATTGAGATAAAATCTGCCAACCTATCCTGAAATAAATTAGTGCGAATAAAGGCCTCTGGTATGATTGCGGCGATATAACCGCAGTGTGACAAGCAGCGTGATAAAGCCAATTTATAGAGATCATCATAAGCGCAGTCTGGAAATGGCAAACCGCGTGCGCGTGCAGAATTTTTCGCGAGCCAAGGCGGGTTTGTAATACAGACATCAAACCCAACTGGAAAGGCAGCTAATGTATCTCGAAATTGTACATCTGTAGCGGTGGGCTGAATGTCAAAAGCGGCATATGAAGAACAAAGGCCAAGCCTTTCTAGATGGCGTATCAGATTATTTGCGCCGGCAAAAGGCTCAAGCACCGGCTTATGTGGCAAATCAGCTCTGTCTGCCCAGCGTTGAAAAGCTGTCAGCTGAAACGGATTTGCAACGGTATAAATCTGCCCAAAAGCACGTGTTATATCTAGCATTAACAGCCCAATCCTCATTTGGGCCGTCCCCCGATATCACTGTCACAACACAGGTAATAAATTCAGTCAAGATGCTGTTTTTATTGTGTTTAATTCTAAATTAGACTTTTTATTTTTATGTAGATGTGCGTTTTGTAATTTCCCATCAACCATCAAAAATCGCCAACCATCATCGGGTAATACCGGGAAACATCGGGACACATCGGAATACACCAGGAAACGCCGAGAATCATGGGGAAGCACCAGGAAACACGGGAAGTGCCGGGAAATATTGGGAGCCACGAGAAGCACTGGGAAGCACCGGGAAATGTCGGAAAAGATCGGGAAGTATCGAGACTCATTAAAAATTATCGAGATTCACTATGTCGGTATCTTGACAGAAATAGCCGGATATGGTCTCTGGTCGGTGGGCCGTTATCCCCCACCGGATAGCAACATTTTAGATGAGGTAACTATGAAACCCGCTTTCAAGCCGGGCTCTGCGCTCTTTTCGTCAGGACCAACCAAAAAATTTACAGGTTGGACAGTTTCCCATCTTGCAGACGTATCAAACGGTCGCTCGCACCGTGCTGCTGCCCCTAAAGCCAAACTCCAAAATGCTATTGAACGTATGTCAGCTATGCTTCAGCTGCCAGCGGATTACCGTATGGGAATCGTGCCTGGCTCTGATACTGGCGCCGTTGAAATGGCTATGTGGTCTGTGCTTGGGGCGCGTGGCGTGGATGTGCTCGCCTGGGAGAGCTTCGGCAAGACATGGGTTGCAGATGCCACCAAACAATTACAATTAACAGATATGCGCATTTTTGAAGCAGATTGGGGGCATTTGCCTGATTTGTCTCAAACGGATAAGGATCGTGATATTCTCTTCACTTGGAATGGTACGACATCTGGCGTGAAAGTCCCAAATGCGGACTGGATTGCTGATGATAGAACAGGTCTCACTATCGCAGATGCTACATCCTCTTGTTTTGCGATGGATATGGATTGGTCCAAGATTGATATCGCCACCTTTAGCTGGCAAAAATCACTTGGCGGTGAGGCTGCGCATGGTGTGATCATTCTATCGCCGCGGGCTGTAGAAAGATTAGAAAGCTATACCCCACCATGGCCACTCCCTAAGATTTTCCAACTGACAAAAGGTGGAAAGCTGATTGAGGGTATCTTTAAAGGCGAGACCATTAATACGCCGTCTCTGTTATGCGTAGAAGATTTGCTTGCGGCGCTCGATTGGGCCGATGAGCTAGGTGGTCTTCCCGCCCTGATTGCACGGTCTGAGGAAAATCTACAGGTTGTTGCAGATTGGGTAGAACATACCCCTTGGGTGTCGTTCCTGGCAAAAGATCCAGCCACAATCTCTAACACATCAATCTGTTTATCTATCACCGATCCTCAGGTGCAAACACTTGATGCATCAGCCCAATCTATTTTCGCAAAAAAGATGGTCAAGCTGCTAGCAGATGAAGAGGTAGCGTTTGATATAGGCGCTTACCGCACGGCACCAGCAGGGCTCAGACTCTGGGGTGGCCCGACCGTTGATTCTGATGATATCGCAGCACTTCTACCTTGGCTCGATTGGGCCTTTGAGGAAGTTGCAGCTGAAACAAAATTTTAGGAGGCATTCATGCCAAAAGTATTAATTAGCGACAAATTATCTGAAGCCGCTATCAGCATCTTTGAAGAGGCAGGGGTTGATGTAGATTTCAAACCTGGTCTGCCAAAAGAAGAGCTTTTGGAGATCATAAAAAATTATGATGGGTTGGCTATTCGGTCGGCCACAAAAGTCACAGCAGATGTGTTGGAAGCGGCCCCAAATCTAAAGGTTGTTGGCCGTGCAGGTATTGGCGTCGATAATGTTGATATTCCGGCAGCCACACAAGCTGGCGTCATTGTGATGAACACACCATTTGGCAATGCTGTTACAACAGCCGAACATGCCATCTCTATGATGCTGTCACTTACAAGACAGATTCCACATGCCCATATGTCTACTGTCGCGGGCAAGTGGGAAAAGTCAAAATTTATGGGTACGGAAATCACAGGCAAAAAGCTTGGGATCATCGGTTGTGGTAATATTGGTGCTATAGTCGCTGACCGGGCGCGTGGTCTGAAGATGAAGGTGATGGGGTATGACCCGTTTCTAACACCTGAGCGTGCCAAGGATCTTGGTATCGAAAAGCTTGAGCTAGATGAGTTGCTGGCACAGGCAGATTTCATCACGCTACATACACCGCTGACAGATGCAACACGCAATATTATCTCGGCTGATGCGTTGAACAAAACCAAGAAAGGTGTGCGGATTGTGAACTGTGCGCGCGGTGGCCTGATTGATGAGCTGGCTTTGGCCGCTTCCCTGACAACAGGACATGTAGCCGGAGCCGCTTTGGATGTGTTTGAGGTTGAGCCTGCGAAAGAGAATGTGCTGTTTGATTTGCCAAATGTCGTTGCGACCCCGCATCTTGGAGCCTCTACAACTGAGGCTCAGGAAAAGGTCGCTTTACAGGTTGCAGAACAAATGGCTGATTATTTGATGAATGGTGCTGTGACAAATGCCCTGAATATGGCGTCAGTATCTGCAGAAGATGCCCCTGTTCTGAAGCCTTATATGGAATTGGGAGGCTTGCTTGGCCGGTTCCTCGGACAGGTCAATATGGATGATTTGATCTCTGTTGAGATTGAATTTGACGGGAAAGCAGCTGGGTTAAACCAAGCGCCTATCGTCGCTTCAACCTTGGCTGGTTTGCTTGGTCCTATCATGGATTCTGTCAATATGGTGAATGCTTCTGCTGTGGCTTCAGCCAATGGCATTGCTGTGGCTACAACAAGCCATGATAGACGATGTGATTATGAAACAAAGCTGCGTGTAGGCGTGACCTTCAAAGATGGGGCGCGATCCATTGCAGGGACGCTTGTTGGCGGTAATAAGCCGCGTATGATTGAAGTGCAGGATATTTCGGTAGAATCAGATTTCCCAGAAAACCTGCTCTATGTGCGCAATTATGATAAGCCAGGATTTATCGGAGCCCTAGGCAGCTTGTTCGGTAAATTAGGATTGAATATTGCCACTTTCCATCTAGGTCGTAAGCAAGCTGGCGGTGAAGCTGTCGCACTTGTCGAGGTTGATGGCGAGGTCACATCAGAAATCTTGCAAGAGGTTCAGAATATGGAGCAGGTGGTACGTGCAGACTTGCTGCGTTTTGCACCAAATCCCGACCGTGCAGCTTAGATAGCTAGCGGATATAAATTTTTGATTGGCAGGTGTAAATGCATGACCTGCCAATCAGATGCCGATTTATGCAATTTCGTTCTGCTAAACTAATGGCGGGGCAGATGGCACCCACGGTTTCAGATAGACTGCCTGATGGTTGTAAAAATCACAGACCGTTCTCTCTAATGCGTTTACTATACTTTAACTACGCGCTAACAGCGCTCTAAATTCGCGTTGTATCGCCAACATCATGGTTTTCATTTGGACCATTCTATCCCTAGCCTTGCGGATGCTCTCAAACTAGGCTAGAAAATGGTCGTTGTGACGGCTTTGTCACAGAGCAGTTTTCTTCATTTGTAAAAAGATAGACTTATGGCCTCATCTGATCAGTTTGACGATACAGCATCTATCGGGTTGCTGCCGACTGGTTTATCAGATTTGCTCGACCCGGAAGCGAGTAAAGATGCTGATGCAACAGCTGCTGTGCTATCTTGTTTTCGGCAGTTTGGATATGCGCGTGTTCAGCCTCCTTTGGTAGAGTTTGAAGATAGTCTTTTGCATGATGGGCCTGGTGCTGCGATTGCACAAAAATCATTCCGGTTGATGGATCCGATTTCGCATAAGATGATGGCCTTGCGTGCTGATATGACAGCACAGATAGCCCGGATCTCAGGCACGCGCCTGAGCCATATGCCACGCCCTTTACGATTAGCTTATGCTGGCGAGGTGATGCGGGTTGCACCTGATGTCCTCAATCCAGAACGGCAGCTGGTACAAGCTGGTGCTGAGCTTATTGGCAGGGCTGATAATGCGGCGAGTTCTGAGGTAATCGCACTTGGCGCTCGGGCGTTGATGCAAGCTGGTATTCAGGGGCTGACGCTCGACCTTGGCACACCTGGCTTGGCGCATCTGCTGATTGGTGATGCAGTGTCAGATACTAAGAGAGCTGCGCTATTATCTGCCATACGGGATAGAGATGCCAACGGGCTTGCTCAGATAGATAGTGATGCCTCCTCCCATTTGATTGCATTGCTTGAAGCCTCAGGACGCAGCCCCGAAGCACTAGCAAAACTTGTGTCTGAGCTGCCAGAGGCAGCGGCTAAATTATTGTCAGATCTCTTGGATGTTGCAGCCTCGGTTCAGTCTGTTTATCCAAATTTGCCGATTACACTCGATCCGCTAGAATTGCGCGGATTTGATTATC
>WTHY01000080.1 GCA_011522945.1 Alphaproteobacteria bacterium | reverse complement strand
ATGATAATGATACCGGAAATCGCATTTGTAACAGCCATAAGCGGTGTATGGAGTGCATGACTGACATTCCAGATGACTTGGAAGCCAACAAAACAGGCCAAAACAAAGACGATAAAATGCTGCATAAAGCTTGGCGGTGCATAATTACCAATGAGTAACATCAACAAGCCGCCTGCGATGAGCAAACCTGTTTGTTGCATACCGGCTTTGCGTGACGCAGCTGCTTCCTCAGCAGCAATTTCTTCAGCTGTTTTTTCTGGTGCAGATGGTGCTTGTTTTGCAATAGCCTGCACTTTTGGTGGTGGTGGCGGGAATGTAATATCTCCGTCAAATGTGACTGTCGCACCACGAATGACATCATCTTCCATATCATGATGGATCACACCATCTTTTTCAGGCGTTAAATCTGCCAACATATGTCTTATATTTGTGGCATAGAGTGTCGAAGACTGGCTTGCCATTCGGCTTGGAAAATCTGTATAACCAACAATGATCACGCCATTTTCTGTCTCAATGCGTTGATCTGGCACTGTTAAATCACAGTTGCCGCCACGTTCTGCAGCCAAATCAACAATCACAGATCCTGGCTTCATGGCTTTCACCATATCTTCAAGCCATAATTTTGGTGCGTCTCTACCTGGAATGAGTGCTGTTGTGATGACTATATCCACATCTGGCGCTTGTTCACGGAATAAGGCCAGTTGCTTTTCGCGAAATTCAGGGCTAGACGGCGCTGCATAACCACCTGTTTCTGCACCATCTGCAGTATCATCAAAATCCAGAAATAGGAATTCTGCACCCATAGACTCAATTTGCTCAGCCACCTCAGGCCGCACATCAAAAGCACGTACAATAGCCCCCATAGATTGCGCAGCACCAATAGCCGCAAGGCCAGCAACCCCTGCGCCAATCACGAGAATCTTCGCGGGGGGCACTTTACCGGCAGCTGTGATCTGCCCGGTGAAGAACCTGCCAAATTGATTGCCAGCTTCTATAACCGCCCGATAGCCAGCAATATTGGCCATAGAGGATAAAGCATCCATCTTCTGAGCACGGCTGATACGCGGCACCATATCCATCGCTATGACACGTGCAGATTGGTCATTTGCAGCTTTTAGCAACTCTTCAGATTGGCCTGGATAAAAGAAGGATATCAGTGTCTGACCTGATTTAAGAAGTTTTACTTCATCGGCTTCAGGCGGGCGCACACGCACCACAACATCTGCTTGCTTATATAAAGATGCGAGGGATTTAACGACTTTTGCACCTGCTGCCTTATAATCAGCGTCGCTGAAACGCGCAGCCTCGCCGGCACCAGCTTCGATGACGCATTCATGCCCGAGTTTTTGCAGCTGTTGAACAGAGTCTGGCGTCATTGCCACCCTATTCTCTCCTGGAAACCGTTCCTTCGGGGAAGCAATAATCATTTAAACCCTCTTTCGTCTATATCTGCTCCAGTTCCAGCAAGGTCCCGGAAAAGTCCTTTGGGTGCAAAAACAAGACTGGCTTGCCATGTGCACCAATTTTCGGTTTTCCGTCTCCCAAGATACGCGCACCATTTGCTGTCAGCGTTTCAGCGGCGGTATGGATATCATCAACCTCATAGCAAAGATGATGCATGCCGCCAGACGGATTTTTGGCAAGGAACCCAGCGATAGGGCTATCCTCGCCAAACGGATATAATAGCTCAATCTTGGTGTTTGGCAACTCAACAAAAACCACCGTCACACCATGCTCTGGCAAATCCTGAGGCTCACTCACAACTGCACCAAGCATAGTCTTATACTGTAGTATAGCCACTTCTAGATCAGCAACAGCAATCGCAACATGATTTAATTTTCCAATCACGGCTCATTCCTTCTAAGACCTTGAACAAGACCAACAATTCTATTGGCCGCATCAATGACATTTGTGCCTGGCCCATAAATATCTGCAATACCAGCATCTCTTAGGGCCTCATAGTCTTGTTCTGGGATAATACCGCCTGCCACAACAAGGATATCAGCACGGCCAGACGCTCTCAAACCATCTACAATTTCAGGAATGAGACTCTTATGTCCACCAGCCAGAGAGGACACGCCAACCACATCAACCTTCAGCGCAATTGCTTTTTCAACAATTTCTTCTGGTGTCTCAAACATATCAGACAGATCAACTGTAAAACCCATATCTGCAAAGGCTGTCGCAATTACCTTTGCCCCTCTGTCATGGCCATCCTGTCCGACCTTGGCCACCAATATATGCGGCTTGGCAGGCATAGCACTTAAACGGTTTTGCAAGACTGTATATTCCGGGTCGCCGGCATAGGCGTCAGCATACACCCCTTTGATTAGACGTGTTGATGCCTTGTGACGAGTGAAGACGGTCTCCAATGCGTCTGAGATTTCGCCTAGGCTGGCACGCGCACGTGCCGCCTCAACAGCTAAACCCAGGATATTGCCTTGGCCAGATGCAGCTGCATCAGATAGCGCTGCTAATGTATTTTGCGTGGCTGTCTCATCACGGCTGCGCCGCACATCTGCCAATCGGGTAATTTGAGATTTTAAAACAGCTTGGTTATCAATTTCCAAAACATCGAGCTCTGGCTGTTCTTCAAGCCTGTAGCGGTTTACCCCGACAATGACATCTTCAGCCTTATCAACACGCGCCTGACGAAGGGCAGCAGCCTCTTCAATACGCATTTTTGGGAGCCCATCGACGACAGCCTTTGTCATGCCACCCATCGCTTCCACTTCTTCAATCAAACGCCAGGCTTCATCTGCAAGCTGGTCTGTCAGCGCTTCGACGTAATATGAACCACCTAAAGGATCCACAACATCCGTAATACCCGTTTCATGTTGGAGAATGAGCTGTGTATTACGGGCAATGCGTGCACTTGTCTCTGATGGCAGGGCGATAGCTTCATCAAAAGCATTTGTGTGCAATGATTGCGTACCCCCGAGAGTGGCTGCAAGCGCTTCAACTGTTGTGCGCACAATATTATTATACGGATCTTGCTCTGTTAAAGACACGCCCGATGTTTGGCAATGTGTGCGCAGCATTTTAGACTTATCAGACTTAGCCCCAAATTCTGTCATGATGCGAGACCAAAGCCGGCGTGCAGCCCGTAATTTAGCAGCCTCCATAAACAGATTCATGCCGATACAGAAAAAGAAACTGAGGCGCGGGGCAAAAGCATCAATATCGAGGCCTGAGCGCATAGCTGCACGCACATATTCCATACCATCTGCCAATGTATAGGCAAGTTCTTGCGCTAATGTGGAGCCAGCCTCTTGTATATGATAGCCTGATATACTGATGGAATTGAATTTCGGCATCTCTGAGGCTGTATAGGCAATGATATCTGCAATCAGCCGCATGCTTGGCTCTGGTGGATAAATATAGGTGTTACGCACCATGAATTCTTTTAAAATATCATTTTGAATTGTGCCTGAAAGCTCAGAAATCTGTGCACCTTGCTCTTCCCCAGCGACAATAAACATAGCCAATACAGGGATAACCGCCCCATTCATTGTCATCGATACTGACATGTCTTTAAGCGGGATACCGTCAAATAGGATTTTCATATCCTCAACAGTATCAATAGCCACACCAGCTTTTCCCACGTCACCTGGCACCCGCGGATGATCACTATCATACCCACGATGTGTTGCCAGATCGAAAGCGACGGATAATCCCTTCTGACCAGCAGCGAGATTACGTTTATAGAAAGCGTTACTTTCTTCTGCAGTTGAGAAGCCTGCATATTGCCGGATGGTCCAGGGCCGGCCTGTATACATAGTTGCGCGAACCCCTCTGGTGAAGGGCGCAAATCCCGGCAGCTCGTCATGTGCCATTTCAGAGACATCATCAGCTGTATAAAGTGGTTTGATAGCAATCTTCTCAGGAGTCAAACGCGCCTCAGGCACCTTCCCCTTTGCTTCTGCAGTTGCCCTGTCTTCCCAATCTGAAAATGTGGGATTTTTAGAAGACATTATTCAAACTCCATAATGATATCATCAACTGACAGGCTATCACCCTCAGAAACTGGCAGGCGTTTGATTGTGGCTGGCTTTTCTGCACGTAAGATATTTTCCATCTTCATAGCTTCAATAATGGCTAGTGACTGACCTTCCTCAACAGAGTCACCTTCCGACACCATAAGCTTAACAACAAGACCTGGCATAGGACATAGGAGAAGATTTGATGTATCGACGACCTTAGGCTCTGGCATATGATGATAAAGTGCGCCAACCGCGCGACTTAGGATAAGCGCTTCACAATCAATACCACGCATTCGCAGCCTGTAACCTGGGTTCATAGACTGTATTTTCACATGATATAGCTCGCCATTCATATGCAAAATGGCAAGCTGTTCCCCTGCTTGATAGGCCAATGCAGCTGTCAGAGTTTTATCCACGATACTAATGTTAAAAGCATCTCCATCAGGTACAATAGATGCGTCTATCACAATGCCGTCCATCACCACCGTCTTTTCATACATATTGGGGTCAACAGCGTATAGTGATGACGTGTCTGGCTTCTGCCGCATATCCTCGGATAATTGCAATAACAGCGCTGTTGCCTGTAAAACATCTCGGTATGAGCCTTCAAGAGGCACGCCTTGAAATCCGTCTGGATATTCGTCAGCGATGAAAGCTGTTGAAATATTACCTGATTGAAAACGTGGATGTTCCATAACAGCAGATAGGAAAGGTAAATTGTGACCGATGCCTTCTAGTTCAAACTTGTCTAGCGCCTCTGACATAGCTGCAATCGCTTTATCCCTGTCTGGCGCCCAGCTGCAAAGCTTGGCGATCATAGGGTCATAATACATCGAAATTTCGCCACCTTCATAAACACCCGTATCATTCCGGATAATGCGTTCTTCGCTGCACACTTCTTCTGGTGGACGATAACGGGTTAGGCGACCAATAGATGGCAAGAAATTGCGATAAGGATCTTCTGCATAGAGACGACTTTCCATCGCCCAGCCATTGAGCTTAATATCATCTTGCGTAAAGCCCAACGTTTCTCCATCTGCCACACGGA
>WTHY01000082.1 GCA_011522945.1 Alphaproteobacteria bacterium | reverse complement strand
CCTGTTGATCTGGACGCACAGATTTAATGACAGTGGCGCCAACGGCTTTTTCACGCACAGCCGTCATAAATTGCTTTACCACAGGCAAGGCAACATCAGCATCCAGCAAGGCCAGACGTACCTCGCGCAGAGCGGCATCAACATCTGCCTCTGTCAGTGCGCCTCGTTTACCCAGCCCTTGAAAAACTGACTGTAATTTATCTTTCAGATTATCAAACATAATCGCCTGTCTTATTCTGTTCAGACATATATGATGACAGACGCAGTCTTAATGAGCTGATAAGCTAGGAATTTCCCATAGCGTATCGGCACCTGTGCTCGAAAACTTCAAGGACAGGTGGAACCCGTTAAGGTCTGGCATAATAATAGTGCCTGAGATTTGTGAGGGTTTTGCGCTTTTTTCTAGCACTTGTCAAGCTTTGGCAGCACAGTGCCTGTATCACATATTATGGGCTGCATTAGAACTAGGGGCCGGGCAGGCAATGTTTTTTATACTCTCGAAACTGATTGGCGTTCTTGTGGAACCCATCCTGCATCCACTATTACTAGCAGCCGCTGGCTGGATATTGCGGATTTGGTCACGCAAAATAGCGTATTATTGTTTTATTGCCGCTTGTATTCTGCCCTGTATTTATAGCCTCTCTGCATTCAGCACGCTTGTGATGCGCCCCTTGGAAAATGCAATACCGCCAGCGCCTAGCGAGCAGATAGCCACAGCTGACGGCATTGTAATTTTAGGCGGATATACAGGCAGCGGGATTGTTGCTGAAAGCCGCAATCAATTCACAGCAAGTGGTGCCATTGAACGGCTTTTGGAGGGCCTGTATTTACACAAGTCTTTTCCTGAAAAGCCTATTTGGATAACAGGGTTTTCTGGCAGCCTGATACCAACAGGCTGGTCAGAGGCAGAAAATACAAAAGCGATTCTGGACGCACTTCAGTTCACATCTGACAAGATCAAATTTGAAAATCGTGCCCGTAATACCTATCAAAATGCTATTTATACATTTGAAGCTGCTCAGCCATCACCAAATCAAAAATGGGTTTTGATCACATCAGCTGCTCATATGCCACGTGCCGCTGGTGCCTTCCGTGCTGCTGGCTGGCCAGATATGCTTTACCTGCCAACAGATTACAGAACCAGAAAATCAGGTTTCAGTTGGGCATTTGCTCCACAAGAAAATTTCTCTATTTTGAGTTCAGCCTTTCATGAATATGTCGGTATACTCGTTTATTGGGCAACGGGACGATATGTAACGAATGACTAGGATGGTTTATACCCTAATTCTGAAAGCTAGCAGCCTGACGGTCGCCTAACACATTTCATATAACAAAATAGTGACAGTGCCAGCCTGCTTAGGCTTCTTCCACCTCAATGCCGACAAGCGCCCTTGCATAGTCCTGTGCGGTAAAATTTTGCAGATCTTCTGCCGCTTCTCCGACGCCAACCATATGCACAGGCAGCGCAAATTCCTTTGCAAGTGCGACAACAATACCACCTTTAGCAGAGCCATCTAATTTGGTGATAATCAAACCTGTCAGCCCGGCGGCGGCTTGAAATGCCTTTACCTGACTAAGCGCATTTTGACCAACCGTACCATCTAGGACAATGACACTATCATGTGGCGCTTCAGGCACTAATTTTTGTATTACGCGGATGATTTTCGCTAGCTCTTCCATAAGCTCGGTGCGGTTTTGCAACCGTCCAGCTGTATCAATAATGAGCAAATCTGCCTTATCTTTCTGTGCCTCTTCAATCGCCTGATAGGCCAGCGCAGCTGCATCGCCGCCACGGTCTCCAGAAATCACCTTTGTATCTGTGCGTGCACCCCAGCCATGAAGCTGCTCAATCGCTGCCGCCCTGAACGTATCGGCTGCTGCCAAGACAACTTTCATACCAGCTTCAGAATAGCGCGCTGCTAATTTACCGGCAGTGGTCGTTTTACCAGATCCGTTTACACCGACCAGCAAAACTATATGCGGCCCATTTTCAGGATGAATCGATAGCGGTGTTTCAACCGGCTCTAAAATCTCAGTAAGCTTGTCTGCTAAAACGGCACGAATTCTATCTGGGTCTGGTTTGTCATCAAGCCGTGTCTGGCGCATGGCTTCTACAAGCTCCATAGCTGTCTTGGCACCAAGATCAGCTGAAATCAAAGCCTCTTCAAGAGCATCAAGTGATTCGGCATCAATCTTGCCCTTGCCAAACAAGCCACCAATACTGGCAGACACAGCTGATGAGGATTTCTTTAAGCCTGATGTCAGACGTTTTAGCCAACTCATAATTTGCTACCTTTAAATGATTTCAGCTGTGATTTCGCGACCATCATGTATCCCAAGCCTGACAGGTACTACGCTGCCTGACGCAATTATCTGTGGAGCATCTAATTTAGCCGTTGCAAAGCCAGGCAGATGCCCTTTTTGACCACGCTCAACCAGCAAGCTACTAGACGTGCCAGATAGGCTATCCAGATGTTTGGACAGTTGTTTTGCCCCTAACGCACGAATCTCGGACGTCCTTTGCTTTATCACAGCTCTATCAAGCTGCGGCATCAGGGCAGCTGGTGTGCCTTCACGCGGACTATAGCTAAAGACATGCAAATGTGTCAGACCTGCATCTTCTATGAGCTGTAGTGAATTATTATGGGCTGCTGTATCTTCAGTTGGAAATCCGGCAATGATATCAGCCCCAAAAACAACATCTTGTCTGACCCGCCTGGCTTCTGAACAGAACCGTATCACATCTCGTGCTAGATGCCGTCTTTTCATCCGCTTTAAAATGAGATCATCACCATGCTGAACAGACAGATGCAGATGTGGCATTAGCCGTTCATCCGAGCCAAGAACCGCCATAAGCTCGGAATCTAGCTCGGCTGGATCAATAGAAGAAAGCCGCAATCTTGGTAACTCCGGAACATGCTCCAAGATTTTGCGGACAAGCTGACCGAGCTTCGGCGCTTGCGGCAAATCACTGCCCCAGCTGGTGATATCAATACCAGATAGCACCACCTCTTTTGTGCCGCCTGATACCAGCGCCTGTACCTGTTCAACAACCGCGCCTATCCCCGCAGAGCGTGATGGGCCGCGACCATAGGGAATTATGCAAAATGTACATCTATGATCACATCCTTGCTGCACTTGTAAAAAGGCCCGCGTATGATCAGAAAAATCTTCGAGGAGATGGCTAGCAACCTCCCGCAAATCTGACATGTCAGATACATGAAGCGGATCTAATTGACCTGAAGCTAGTTTATCCCAGCTTGCCTGCTCCATCTTATCCTGATTGCCGATCACATGATTAACCTCGGGCATTGACTGCCAGCTATCAGGATTTATCTGAGCAGCACAACCTGTAACAACAATCTGCGCGTCAGGCTGCTCTCGTCTAATGCGTCGGATGGATTGGCGAGCTTGTTTTTCAGCCTCTGCTGTTACAGCACATGTATTGATAATCACTGTATTTGTCAGACCTGCTTGATGCGCCTTATCACGCATAACTTCTGATTCCCAGATATTGATCCGGCACCCAAATGTTTCAAGCTGTGGACGGTTAGCAGACATAGCAGCACTACCCTGATATCAGACATGCTATGTCATGGCTAAGATGACCATCGGCAACATAGCTGACAGGGCCTGTCATGATGACATGTCCTTGAAAGGGTCCGGTTTCCGGCCAGCTAAGATGCAGGATACCCCCATCTAATGTGATTTTCAGGTCACGATTTGTAATGCCGCGCTGAACCGCAGCGACCGCCACTGCACAAGCCCCAGACCCGCATGCATCTGTAATACCAGCGCCACGCTCCCAGACCCGCATGCGTAGATGATCCTGTGCCATAGGGGCTACAAATTCAATGTTCGCACGTTCAGGAAATACCGAATGATGTTCCAATCTCTTGCCAAGACCAGCAATATCTAGATCTGCCAGCTTGTCTGTATCTTCATAAAATAGGACAGCGTGCGGATTCCCCATAGAGACACAAACCGCTGGTGGCAGGCTCTCATCCAATGATACAGAATTTGTATCACGGGCATCTGCCAGCGGAATCTGCTGCCAGTCCATCTTTGGTGTGCCCATATCTACAGATATAGCCTCATCAGAACGCCAACAGGTTAACGGGCCACTAATCGTTTCAATAATAATAGAGGCAGCACCTGTTTCAGATAGGATGAGGTCTGCCACACATCGTGTACCATTGCCGCACGCGCCTGTTTGACTGCCATCTGCATTGAGCATTTCCAGAAAAATATCACCATGAGAACGCGCCTGTCGCAAAATCATGATTTGGTCGCACCCTATCCCGCGCCGTCTATCTGCAATAAGGCGCGCAGCAGCTTGTGCCATATCTTTATTTGTGTGACGCCAGTCGAAAATAACAAAATCATTTCCGAGGCCATGCATTTTTCGAAACGGTTCCATGCCTTTGATATAGGCTAAAGGCGCGGAATATGGAAGCGCTAGCAGTATGCCGACAGGCGTTAAACAGAGAGTGTTAGTTCCAAAGGCACATGATCTGACGGCTTTTCCCAGCCTCGTGCCTGAGTCTCAATATGGAATTTTACAGCATTTTCTGACAAATCTTGACTTACCCAGATATGATCGAGCCTACGCCCCCTATTTGATGCAAGCCAATCGCGCGCCCGATAAGACCACCAGCTATATAATACTGTATCTGGTCCTGATAATCTGCGGATTGCATCATCCCAGCCACCTGTTTCAATCAGATTAAGTAATTTATTACGCTCAATATCTGTATGGCTGACAACATTACGCAACTGCTTTGTTGACCACACATCCTCAGCTAAGGGCGCAATATTTAAATCACCAACCAGCACAGATTTTTGCGGCGGCGTAGACTGAAAATAGGCTGTTAATTCATCTAAGAAATCCAACTTATGCCCGAATTTCGGATTTTCCTCTCTATCTGGCACATCACCGCCAGCCGGAATATAAAAATTATGTACCGTTACACCATTAATCCGTGCCCAGATATGACGACAATCTTCCTTACCTGCCCAAAGATCATATCCGCTATCTTCAATTGGGTGACGTGATAAAATAGCAACACCATTATAGGATTTTTCACCGCGAAAGGCCTGATGCGACCAACCGGCCTCTGCCAAGGCGGCGGCTGGAAAATGCGCATCCTGCGTCTTGGTCTCCTGCAAACAGAGCACATCAGGCTGATTTGCCTGTAAATAAGCCTCCACAATCGGTAGGCGCAGCCGTACCGAATTAATATTCCATGTTGCAATTTTCATTTATGAATCCGACTCATAATTTGGAACGGCGAATAACCGGTTATCGAGTGTCACACCATATATTTCATTTTGAATGGTTACAGCTGTTGAGACACCGACAGAATCTTCAATAATCCAGCGACGCAGACGATATGAGCTTGTTTCAAATTCAAGCGTTAACGTGCCAGCCGCATCACCTGTTTCCCGATCCAGCGTAATCTGTGTAACCCCACCTGCCTCATTGACAGAAGTTGTAAAATCATCACCCCGCAGCTTCACATCTTTTTGCAGCAGTAAAGATAGCGGAGTCTCTGAAATAGGGTAGCTTGTCACCATTTTTTCAAAGGGATCATCAATATGCAGCCAGACACGGGTTGCCAGCAAAGATATCGGGGTGGTGCCGTCATAATCGATGCGCATTTGAAAGGGACGGCGCAGATAAATTTTGCCAGAGGCAGATGAGCCATCAGAGGCAATCTGCACAAAATCCGCCTGCAGCGTGTCAATAGCTTGGATAGCAGCTTCAGCCCGGTCAACAGGTCCAGCTAACGCTATTTGCTGCAGACCAAAAAACAAACAAACAGAAAGGAGACACGCTTTAAGACTCATTACGATCTATCAAAACCTCTCTCTTTCCCACATGATTGGCCTTACCGATAATACCGGCAGATTCCATTTCTTCAATTAATGTTGCTGCACGGTTATACCCGATTTTTAAATGGCGTTGTACAAAACTCGTAGACGCACGCTGTTCACGTGCCACAAGCGCGACAGCCTGATCATATAGCGAGTTTCCTGTTGCAGACATATCCCCACCACCGCCAGACTCGCCAAACCCGTCATCTTCTGGCTCTTCTGTAACTTGCTCATCATAATCTGGCTCACCTTGCGCACGAAGGAAATTCGCAACGGTTTCAACCTCTTCATCATCCATAAAAGGCCCATGCACACGTTTTAGCCTGCCACCACCTTCAACAAATAACATATCGCCTCGGCCAAGAAGCTGTTCTGCACCCTGTTCATTCAAAATTGTCCGACTATCAATCTTTGAGGCCACTTGAAAGGAAATACGCGTTGGGAAGTTGGATTTTATCGTACCTGTAATAACATCCACCGATGGACGCTGGGTGGCCATAATGACGTGTATGCCAGCAGCACGCGCCTTTTGCGCCAGACGCTGAACTGCAATATCAATCTCTTTGCCCGCAACCATCATCAGATCTGCAACCTCATCAATAATCACAACGATGAAGGGCAGGGGTGCCATATCTAGCACTTCTTCTTCAAAAACTGGTTTGCCTGTTTCTGGATCAAATCCAGTTTGCACGCGTCGGCTTAGCACCTCACCTTTAGCGAGCGCCTCCTGTAATTTCTGATTATAGCCTGAAATATTCCGGACACCGACCTTTGACATATTCCGATATCGGCTATCCATTTCCTGAACAGCCCATTTCAGAGCCATGACCGCTTTGCCTGGATCTGTCACAACAGGTGTCAGAAGATGCGGGATTCCGTCATAAACAGATAGTTCCAGCATTTTTGGATCAATCATGATCAGCCGGCATGTCTCTGGCGTGTGACGATAGAGCAGCGATAAAATCATCGCATTAATACCAACAGATTTGCCTGAGCCTGTGGTGCCGGCCACCAGCAAATGCGGCATACGTGCTAGATCAGCAACAACAGGAGCACCGGCAATATCTTTGCCAAGCGCAATTGGTAAATCACCTTTATGTCCATCCCAAATCTCTGTATCCAGAATGTCGCGCAGCATCACAGTCTCACGCACATCATTTGGCAACTCGATTCCGATGACATTTTGGCCAGGCACAACAGCAACTCGAACCGCCATAGCTGCCATAGAGCGTGCTACATCATCTGCTAAGGAAATAACACGCTGAGATTTTATACCCGGAGCCGGAACCAGATCATATCTCGTAACCACAGGTCCGGACTGAATATCTGTGATTTCCCCTTCCACACGATAATCACCAAGTACAGATTCAAGCCGTTTTGCATTATCCTGAAGTTCATCCTGTGATGGGCCGGTTTTCTTAGCCAATGGTGGATGCAACAGATCATGTGGTGGTAGTTGAAAGCCGCTAGCAGGATCAAATTCAAAATGATTTTGTTTCGGTTTTGCGCGCGTCTTAGATGTGGTTTTCGCTGCTGCTTTCGGCGCTTCAGCAGGTGTATTGTCCAAATCTGAAAATAATGTTGGTTCCACTCGTTCTTTTGCCTTGGCTGCCCGCTTTGCTTTGGCTTTTGATTTGCGTGGGGCAACGGCGTCACCAGCCTGCTCTACAACATCCATATCTGCTTCTGGTGGATGGCTGTGAGCTATTGTGCGCCTATTTATGAGCACCGAAACTGGAAGCCATAAAAGCCGTGCTGGTATGCGCACTAGCCTTGTTGCAGTACTGCCGGCTAGAGCCAGACCCAAGGATAGAAATTGTAAATGTTTTACGCGCAAAGCTGATACATAAATATATGCGAGCAGACCTACCAGCATAATGCCAAAGCCAACAAATCTGGCAGCTTCAATACCCAAAAAATCTGGAAGCGGGCCGATCATATTCATGATATGCATCATAGCTAACGCTACAAAGCCACCACCGCCATCTGTGCCGGTTTGCAGCAATCCACTGACACCCAGACCAATGATGAAGACAACAAAAGGCAAAGATATCAGGCGCAAACGCCAACGCTGGATCCGCTTGCCTCTTACCAGAGACAAACCCCAGATAAAGGGACTTAAGGCAAGTAGTGGCGCACTCAGATAAAAGACACTATATAAGCGCGCTGCAATCTCAGCGCCTGGTGCACCAAGCCAGTTTTTGATGTCGCCAGTCGCAGATGTCTGAGACGAGGGGTCTGAAAATGACCCTGAAAGCAGCGCCACAGCAAGCAAAAGCGCAAGCCCCATAATAACAAGCCCGATAATGCGCCCCAAAAATCGTATCAGCGCAGCACGTACGCCATCTGATACCAGAGATGTTGTTTCAAATTCAGCTGGCATAGTCGACCTGATCTGCTTTCTGGTCTGCCTTTAGAAACGGCGCCATGCGATGCAAAGCCTCTGCAATCACATCATGATCATGAACAAGCGCAACCCGAATATAACCAGCCCCGGGATTGCCGGCATCTGTATCTGCCGCCATATAGCGGCCAGGCATAACGCGTATCGCAGCCTGCTGCCAGAGACGCTTGGTAATATCCAAATCATCAGAGACTTTTACCCAAAGGAAAAACCCGCCCTTTGGTGCGGTTATGCCAAGAATGTCCTCAGCTAATGCAAATGATTTGTCATAATGGGAACGCGCAGCCCTCTGATGCGCATCATCACGATATAGAGCGCCTGCAGCACGTAAAATTGGCGTAGGCACAAGCGCGCCCCCATTGGCAATAAGCTTGGTATAGGCAGCGATAATCCGAGCATCTCCTGCCATATATCCACATCTAACGCCAGCAGCATTAGAGCGCTTTGATAGAGAGTTCAGCACAATTACCTGCTGTAATGGATCGCCAATACCGCCTTGCATCTCAGCCAAGACTTCAAGCATGCCAACAGGTTTCATGCCACGCCAGATATCAATATAACATTCATCAACAACCAGTAGATAATTGTGCAATCTTGCCTGTTCAACAGCCTGTTTTAACCAGACTTTTGAAGCTGTTGCCCCATGCGGATTGGACGGCGTGCAAATATACATGATTTGACAGCGTGCTAACATCTCTTCTGAAAGCCCGTCTAAATCAGGCAGATAGCCAGATGACTCTGTTAAATTCATATAGACTATCTCACCACGGCTAGCCAAAGCTCCAGCCCGCCAAGCATGATAATATGGATTGCTGACAAGGGCGCATCCTTGCGGCTTGCTGCCAGCAACACAGAGGCCTAGAAAATGCAGGGGCTCTCTTGTGCCAGGAATAGGTAATAAATGTCTATCAGGATCGATTATAGACGCAGCTGCCGCCCCAAACCGAGCTCTGATATAGCTCAGCACATCCTCTTGCATATTTGCGTCACCAGCAGGCTTTGGATAGCCGTTCCAATGGTCTGCATGCATAGCTATGGTGTCAGACACAAGCTGTGGTGCGGCCTGTTTTGGCTCCCCGATAGTCATATTGATGACTGGCAAATCAGATGGCGCCTGCAACCCATCTAACAGGCCACGCAGCCGGTGGAACATATTTTCATCAAACAGGGCGAAATCTGGATTGATCATCTATAGGGGCAACCTAACTGATAGAAGGGGTCTAGATAGATAGGCCCAACTCTAATACAACTAGATTCACAGAGCAACAAACCGCTTATCATGCACTGAAAAAGGAGTGTTTTCGTGCAGCCTGCAATTTTTCTAGATAGAGATGAAACACTGACTGTTGATAAGGGTTACACCTACAAGATTTCAGAGTTTCAATGGAAAACTGGTGCACCAGAGGCCTTAAAACTTTTCAAAGAGGCTGGTTTGCCACTTTTTATCGTGACAAATCAAGGTGGCATTGCTCTTGGCTATTTTACCGAAGCTGATATGCAAGCGTTTCATGCACATCTGCAGGCTGAGGCGGCAAAATTTGATGTAGAATTTACTGACATAGCCTTTTGTCCGCATCATCCAGATGCTGAAGATTCCAAAAAAGATAAACCTTGCACCTGCCGCAAGCCTGAGCCTGGACTTTTATTCGCATTAGCAGAAAAATGGGACATTGATTTGTCATCATCAGTCATGATTGGCGATCGCCAGAGTGACATCGGCGCAGGCCAAAATGCCGGATGTGCGGCCTATTTTGATTGTGATTTTGCAGCCGACCGGCCCACTATCGCTGATCAGGCAGCCTATATTATACAGAAACATTTTCCAGATAGGATGACACCATGACAGAGCTGCAAACAGCAGACATCGTGATTGTCGGAGGCGGCCTGACGGCGCAGATTATGGCGCGCGCTCTTGCCCATTCTGGGTATGAAATCACCTGCGTGACACGGCCAGCGCCCCTAGCAAGCCCAGCTCATTCGGAAACCCGTGAAAGAGACACTCGCACAACAACCATTCATGCTGCCGGCCAGCGTATGTTAGAGGCCTTGGGTATATGGGCATTATGCACACCAAAAGCTGAGCCTATTACACATATTTATGTAGGTGCAGATAATGTTGACCATGACTGGCCTTTGAAATTTACATCTGGCACAGGCACATCATCTGCAAATATGGCAGGCACAAATTCATTCGGTGACAAAGCCGCGATAAGCGCTAACCCAATGGCCTATACAGTCGATAACCAAGCGCTAATTGATGCGCTAGCGACGCATAAAGCTGCCAAAGATATAACAACGATCGAAGCTGATATAACCTCTATTGATTTCAGTTCTGAGACGCCAAAATTACAGCTGCAGACTGGTACTATACTAAGCTGTGATTTAGTCATAGGCTGCGATGGAGCTGGCAGTTTTACGCGGCAGGAAGCTGGCCTTAAAATGTGGCCACGAACCACAAACCAGAAGGCGATTGTCACGCGTATCAGAGCAGAACATCATCACAAACAAGCAGCCTATCAGCGATTTTTACCAGAGGGGCCGCTTGCCTTTATGCCCCTGCAAAATAATATGCTCGCCCTGGTATGGAGCTTAAGCGAGGCAAGAGCAGACGCGCTATTAGCAGCTGATGATGCTGATTTTGAGGCTGCGCTCAATAGGGATTTTGGACCTGAATTGGGCCATCTGAGCTTAAGCCAGACAGATGATAATATTCGTCAAATCTGGCCATTAAGGCCGACAATTATTCCCCAGCTCACCGCTAAAGGGCTGGTGCTGGCAGGAGATGCAGCCCATGCGCTTCACCCACTTGCCGGTATGGGCTTTAACCTTGCCTTAGCTGATATGGCAGTGCTTGCTGATATTTTGCATGATAGTTATCACCGCGGGCTGCCAGCAGGTCACGCAGCCAACCTATCCTATTATACACATAGACGTCGCCCAGAAATATTAGCAATGTCTGCTGTTACAGAAGGTTTAAATCGTCTCTTTTCCTACAACGCGCTTGGTCACAACCACTATGGTGCAGCCCATCTTTCAAGGCTGGCTATATTGGGTATGCGGCTTATCGGAAAAAGCAGATTAAATACACAAATCAGCAAGCTTGCTATGGGTGGCATATTATCCTCAGCGAAACTTTTAGACGGTATTTTGCCAGATAAGCACCAACCTAAATAGGCTAGCTAATATGTGCTGTCTTAAATAGATAGGCCGGCCTGGGGCTGCAATTTTCGGTTTACGTGCATAATCATACCAGCTTCAGCCCATATATATGGGGGTATGAATATGAAATATAGCTGTGTCAGTGTGGGCTTATCCTCTTGGCTATGGTGATATGCATCTAGGATGCAGGTCCCATGGGTAGAGATGTATCAGTTCAAACCCACTGGTCCGGTTTCGCACGGTTAGCGTTTTTGGCTTGGGGGTCGCGCGCATTTTGCGCTGTTAAACGCCATCGCTCGCCACTCTGGCCTTATATGCAGCCAACATCGCATCATGACGCTGACCATAATCATGCAATAACTGCCAGCTATAAATACCGGTATCGTGACCATCATCGAAACGTAATCGGACAGCATAACGTCCAACAGCTTCCATTTTGGAAATGCACACAGCCTCTTTGTCTTTGATAAGCTTCTTTTGCTCTGGGCTATGACCCTGTACTTCTGCAGACGGGCTTTCGACGCGTAATAGCTCTGCAGTCAATTCAACATGCGTGCCATCATCAAATTCAACACGTAATCCGCGTCCATTATCTATCAGACGCAAGTCGGTTGGCCACATATCTATTTGCGTTTCCATTTGATAAGCTCCTCATCTGATAAGCTGCGTGCCGTCTGTGGTTGCAGCAGAGGCACACCCTCTTTTACAGGAAAGGCAAGCGCGGCCTGCACTGAGATAAGCTCTGAGGCTGATTTGTCCCAGATCAAAGGCCCCTTTGTACGCGGGCAAACTAAGATTTGCATCAATTTAGGGTCAGTCACAGCTAACTGACTAGTTTCCGCATCAGTGGGTGGCACGGCTATCTTCATCTTCTGCATGCACAGCCATCTCTAGAATAGCAGATAGAAGTTGTGCACGATCTTCTAACTTCGGGGCTTCTAATAGTGCCTGTTTTTCAGCTTCATCAAAAGGGCAAATCATAGATAAGCTCGTAACAAGCCGCTCATTCTCACAAGATTCAAGTTGCTCCCAGTCAACTGAAAACCCACGCACATCAAAATAATGGCGCAAGACCCGCAATAAGCCGTTACGGTCGATATCTGCATTATCTTGCGGGATAAGATCTGATTCAAATTGAGACCAGTCAATATCTGCAAGCAGATACCCATCTTCGACTTCTCGTGCAGTATTCAGATGAAATCTGGATATCCCCATTAATGTTATGAGAATGCGCCCATCATCTGATTCCTGAAAGCTGCTGATACGCCCGGCACAGCCAAGACTATATAAGCTGCCTGAACCAGCATCATTCATTGGCTGAACCATTCCAATGAGACGCAAAGGATTGCTGACAGCATCACGAACCATAGCCAAATATCTTGGCTCAAATATGTTCAGCGGTAGCCTGCCACCTGGAAGCAAAAGTGCACTTCCCAGAGGAAAAATCGGAATTTCCTTTGGCAGCTCGTCAAAGCGTGGTTCAAACGGACCTCGTGCTGTAGTCATATGCTGTAAATCCCCCATAACGAATAGAGACGCGCCATGAGACACACCTGTCTGTCAAAGGGTGAGACAGGTGCAAATCAAGACCGCAAAATTTGATATAGGGCGAGGCCTTACGAAAACAAAGTGCTTGATAATTTCCGTCTTGCTTTGATGACATCTGCATCGCCATGACCTATCGCAGCAAAAAATTCCAGGAGCTGAGTCTTGGCTGCAGCTTCATTCCAGTCTCTGTCTTTGGCAATAGACTGTAATAGTAAATCCATAGCCCGCACTCTCTCACCACTGGCAAAACATGCCATAGCCAAATCTTGATATAATTGCAGATTATCCGGGTCTGCTGCCAGCTGTGCATCTATATCGCCAAGCGCAGCGCCAGCTTCTGCCGTATCACCAACCTTTTGTGCAAGCTCTAGCGCTGCAACAACCTCACGCATTTGTGGCGCATCACGTTTTTCTGGCTCCAGCGCATCCAGAAATTCAGCCGCCTGTTCAAGCTCACCCATACCAACAAGGCATTTTGCCAACCCTGCCAGCGCATCAAGCGAATCTGGCAATGCTGCCAGAGCTTGTTGATAAGCGCCTAAGGCAGATTCATAATCCTGATCTGATAAAGCCAGCGCACCAGCGTCTAGAATTGCAGTAATATCTGGGCGTCCAGGCGCTGCGGCAGCTATCTTTTCAACGAAACTGCGAATAGCCGACTCAGGCTGCAACCCAGCAAACCCATCAACAGGTCTGCCAGCAGCAAATCCATAAACTGTAGGGACTGATTGCACACGAAGTTGAGCGGCAATTTCCTGATTTTCATCAATATTGACTTTCGCAAGCACAATATCTGGATATTCAGCTAGAACCTTATCTAAAATCGGTGCCAATTGTTTACAAGGACCACACCAAGGGGCCCAAAACTGGACGATAACAGCACCTGCTTGGCTGCCGTTAATAACGACATCCATAAAATTCTGCATATCAACATCAATCACCTTAGGTGCGCTTGCCGTAATCATCTGGTCCATAAAAATGCCTCTTTTGCAAAATGGTTGGGTCTATGCCTGATCATTATCAACTAATAATAACGGTTCAATCTGCAGACTTTTTAGAAATACAAGTAAATCCTCAGGTGCCATAGCAATCGTCTGGTCGTTTACAAGCGGATGCATATAGATGACCTTGCATGACAGTAAACTTGCATCAAGCGCTAATGTAACATCTGTTTTCGCACCGTTAATCATCGCCAGTGGCGTGACTGCCCCAGGCCGCACACCAAGTGTTTCCAGAAGTCTGTCAGCAGAGCCAAAAGACAATCTTGGGCTACCAACCTGCTTACCAAGACTCTTTAAATCAACTTGGCGATCCTCTTGAAACACAGCTAGAAAATTTTGCTTTTTCTTATCCCGCAAATATAAATTTTTTATATGTCCGCCACCCTGCGCAGCTGTCAGCATATTATCCCGAACCTGTTTTGAGTCAGCCACAGTGCGCAATGGCGCATGATGCATATGTGTATATTTGATCGATAATTCATCAAGATACCGCAACAAACTATCAGGATGTGTTGGTAAACTAGCCTGAAATTGTGATGAGGCGTCAGCATCATCAGCATTTAGCACATCTTTGGCCGGCATATCTTTGGCCAGCATATCTTCGTCTGGTGCATCTTTGGTAATTTGATTTGGATTATCGGCTTGCATAGTTGTCCGTGCTCTTGTCTATCGGTTTGATATAGGGGCTCCAACAGTCCTTGCCAAGGGTTCTATTGCCAGCTGCCATCACCCTTCACAATTTTCGTAACAATATGCAACGATTGACGTGAATCACTCAGCTGCACTATTCAATTCCTTGTAGATATCATCAGATTTTGAGACTGCCCCAAAGGTGAGTCTCGGCGCAAAGCAGAAATTAGGAATATAATGGTCAAAATTGCCGTTGTTGGATGTGGTATGTGGGGTCGAAATATCATTCGAAACGCAGCCTCGCTTGATATTCTGGCTGGCGTTTGTGATTTGAACCACCAGCGTGCAGACGAATTTGCCAAAGATTTTGATACAAAGGCGCTAGATTTTGACGCAGCTCTCTCCAATAAAAATATTGATGGCATCATGATTGCAACTAATGCCACGACACATGAAGCGCTAGCAATCAAAGCACTTGATGCTGGCAAACATGTCTATATTGAGAAGCCGTTAGCTATGTCTATAGCTGAGGCGCAGCGTATTTCGTCTAAAGCTTCAAACGCACAAAAACAAGTCATGGTTGGCCATCTTATCAGATATCATGCCGCCTTTATTGAAATGCAAAAACAAGTGCAAAGCGGCGCTATAGGCCAACTACGCCATATTCAAGCTAATCGCCTTGCGATGGGCCGCATCAGGTCAACGGAATCTGTTTTGTTTGACCTGTGCCCGCATGATTTATCTCTTATTCTGAGCCTCGCTGGTGCTCAGCCACAAGCTGTCTCTTGCGCTGGAGCAAGCCATATCACAGACGGTCTTGTGGATATTCTGAGCACAACCCTGTCCTTCCCAAATAAGATCACAGCCATGATGCAGACAAGCTGGATGTCACCATATAAAGAACATCGCTTGACCGTATCTGGAACAAAAGGCAGCCTTGTCTTTGATGATACAAAATCCTGGCCAGAAAAACTGACTTTATATCAAGATAATATGTCCCAAGCTGGCGATATATTTGTGGTAGAGCGCGCTAGTCCTATCGCACTACCTGTTCCAGAATCAGAACCTTTAAAAGAAGAAGTCAAAGCTTTTGCGCAAGTATGCGCCACAGGCATGGCAGCCCCGACAGACATGGCAGAAGCTCTGCTGGTTCAAGAGGTTCTGAAGATGATGACAGACGCACTCCAGGACATGAATAATCCAACTCTATAAGATAGTGAAATCTAAGATGGCTATACCTTTTATCGACTTACATGCCCAGCAAGCACGAATTCGGGCAGATTTAGATGCCCGTATGGCAGCTGTTTTAGATCATGGCGGCTATATTTTGGGGCGGGAAGTCTTAGAGCTAGAGGCAGAGCTTGCGCAACAATCTGGCGCAACACATGTTATTACATGCTCATCAGGTACAGATGCCTTACTGCTTGCCCTGATGGCACTTGGTGTTCGTCCCGGACAAGGTGTTATCGTCCCAAGCTTCACCTTTACCGCAAGTGCAGAAGTTATGCCAATGCTCGGCGCTATACCTGTCTTTGCCGAGGTTGATGCGGATAGTTTTAATCTAGATCCGGCAGGTCTGGCGAAAGCAAAAGCTGCAGCTGACGCTGCTGGCATATCGGTGGTTGGCATTATTGCCGTCGGCCTGTTTGGACAGCCAGCCAATCTGCCAGCTATCTCAGAATATGCAAAGGCAAATGGGTTGTTCGTTATAGATGATGCGGCACAATCTTATGGTACGACATATGCAGGTGGTGCTGTTGGCACCTTGGCTGACATCACCTGCACCAGTTTCTTCCCAGCGAAACCGCTTGGCTGCTATGGAGATGGCGGCGCTGTTTTTACAAATAATGCAGACCATGCTGCACTTATGCGATCGCTTCGGGTGCATGGTCAGGGCAAAGATAAATATCACAATGAGCATATCGGTATGACAGCCCGCCTTGACACGATACAGGCGGCTATACTCCTGTCTAAACTTACGATTTTTGCTGAGGAGCTAGACATGCGGCAGGCTGTTGCGGACCGTTATGCAGCTCTACTCTCAGGCAGCGTAAAGGTGCCACAGCTTGATCCAATGGCAACAAGCAGCTGGGCGCAATATACAATCTGCCTACCAGATGGCACAGATCGCGCGGCTATACAGGCGCAATTGCAAGAAGCAGGCATCCCGACTGCCATTTATTATCCTGTGCCTATGCATCATCAAACACCTTACAAAGCCTATCCTGTTGCCGAGGGCGGACTGGCTGTAACAGAGGCGCTTTGTAAAAACGTGCTATCCCTGCCAATGCATCCTTATTTATCTGAAGCTGATCAAGATGAAATTTGCAAAGTACTCTTAGAGGCCGTTGCATAATAGGGAAGCCAGACTGATTCACCTCTGACAATATCGAAATTTTTTCAATTCTGTTATCCGGTGCATTTTTTCGCTTGAAAGCAGCCAACAGGCTGGCTATAAGAAGGGCCTGTCGCGCGGGTGTAGCTCAGGGGTAGAGCACAACCTTGCCAAGGTTGGGGTCGAGGGTTCGAATCCCTTCACCCGCTCCAGAC
>WTHY01000006.1 GCA_011522945.1 Alphaproteobacteria bacterium | reverse complement strand
CTATTATTGTTCGTTGACATGATCTTTTTTCAACCTTCCCAGCTTTTTCAACCCCTAAACCCGACGCAAAAAAATGCGCGTTTTCGGGCACTTCGCCCATAATGCCAAAAATTCAGGGGAATTCAATATATACTGGTCTTTTTTAGTTATTATTTTATAACCACATTATGAAGGTTTGTTTCTTAGGTTCCGATATTTTTCGTGGCTCTGTTTATGGGCGCGGACATCCGCTGAATATTGCCCGGGTCTGGCCGGTTATCGATATCTGTCATGCGCTAGGATGGATAGAGGCAGGCGAGTATCAGCCTATTGCCCCGGCTGAACCGCACGCCTTGCACCTGTTTCATACACCGGACTATGTCAGCGCGTTGCTGGAGGCTGAGGAATATCAAAAAATCAGCGATACAAAAATGCAGCGTCACCGGATTGGGTTGGACAGTAACCCGATATTTCCGCAAGTCTATAGCCGCCCAGCAACCGCCGCTGCGGCAAGTATGCATGGCGCGCAATTATTGCTAGCCGGCCAAATGCAGACTGTATTTAATCCATCGGGTGGCACCCATCATGGCATGCCAGACAGGGCCAACGGGTTTTGTTTTGTGAATGATCCGGCTCTGGCTATTTTGACGCTGATACAAGGTGGGGCAGGGCGTGTAGCCTATATTGATATTGATGCCCATCATGCAGATGGGGTAGAGGCGCATCTATCTACGGACCCGCGTATCCGGCTATGGTCTGTACATGAGGAAAATCGGTGGCCGCGTACCGGCAAGCCAGCCGATAAGGGTGGTGGGCAGGCCCGAAACTTTACATTACCACGCGGGGCAGATGACAGCGCATTGCTAGAGATCGTTAATCTGCATATTCTGCCAGATGTAGAGCAGTTTGATCCTGAATTTATAATCTTGCAGGCAGGATGCGATGGGTTGCTGGATGATCCGCAATCTGGTCTTGCCTATAGTAATCATGGATATTGGCGAGCAGCAGAGCAAATTCTGGGTATAGAACGCCCTACATTGGTGCTGGGCGGCGGCGGGTATAATCCATTTACCACCGCCCGGGCATGGTCTGGCCTGTGGGGATTGATAAAGAAAAAAAACCCGTATCAGACAAGGGCAAATTCAGAGGTTCGAAAAATTTTATCTAGCCTGGAATGGCAGCATCGCCGAGCCCGCCATATTCCCGAACAGTGGACAGGACAGCTATTTGATGAAACCGGTTAATCTGAAAATCACCCGATTTATCGCTATTTGTTTGGGCTTTTTCTGCTTGATAAATATGACGATACCTATCGTCAGGGCAGATACCGCGCCCTTGATCACAGCCTACATTACCACCGGTAGCGGGGCTAAGCATCGTTTTCAGCTAGAGCTGGCTGAAACCCCGGAACGCCGAGCAAAAGGATTAATGTATCGGAAATCCCTGCCAGCGGATGGCGGCATGTTATTTGTCTGGCCAGATATCGCCATGCGCCTGTTCTGGATGAAAGACACGCCGCTATCGCTGGATATTTTATTTTTTGATAAAGCTGGCAAGCTGGTCTATCTGCATCCAGAAGCGATACCCTTCTCACAAGATACGATATCATCTATCCGGCCAGTGAAATATGTTGTTGAAATCCGCGCAAAGACAGCTGATAGGCTGGGGTTGAATACAAATAGCAGGCTTTTATTTGAAGGACCGCTTCCAGCAGCGCGCTAGGCACCTGCTCAATCAGGCACAATTTTTTGAATTCTGGTGCAATTAGGGCTTGATATCGCCCCTGATGTGGGTGTAAACAAACGCTGTCGGAGTGTAGCGCAGCCTGGTAGCGCATCTGGTTTGGGACCAGAGGGCCGGGAGTTCGAATCTCTCCACTCCGACCATTTCTCTCAAATTATATATTGGTTGCCGTTAAACGCATATCTTGTGAACGAAAATTCCTTTTTCCGGAGTGATGGATGGCGCAGCGTGTTTTGCTGGGTGACTTATTTCACTAACTAGCTGTTAAATATCATGAGAGGCCTTGCATTACTATTGCACCCTCTGGACAGACCGTCACCTATGGAGAGTTAGAGACTCGGGTAAATCAGCTTGCTCATGGTTTGATTACACATTTTCCAAATACTAATCCGTATATTGGAATCATGCTTGAAAACAGCCTTGCTTATATAGAAATGTCCTATGCGCTTAAAAAGATAAACCGCATTGAAGTGTCTATAAATAGAGCTTTTAGAGGGCCGTCTCTCAGCCGCATGATTAATCTAACATCCTGTGAAGTGCTGTTAACATCTTCTCAGCATTTTGAGTCGCTGCAAGACATAAAATCCAGTTTGACAAGCTTAAAGACTCTTATCGTAACGGATAATGCAGAAGCTGCAGTGCAACAATTTCCAGAATTTGAAATTGTGTCTTTGTGCGATGTGTACTCTAATACGGACACACACATAGAATCCTCTGCACATGACACTGATGTAGCCGTTATTATGTTTTCATCAGGCACAACGGGTGTCTCCAAAGGATGTCCATTATCGCATCGTTACGCAGTTAGAACTGCCGAGAATATGATCAGGCCTTTCCGTATTACCCAAGATGATGTGAATTATACACCGTACCCGCTCTCTCATATTGGCCCTGCCTTTTATGATATTCTGTCAAGCTTGATGGTTGGCGCCAGAGTGGTGCTGCGAGATGGCTTTAGCCTATCGAAATTTTGGCCTGAAATCGTAAAATATGGCGTAACATGGTTTATGTGCTTGGGGTCTGTGCAACAATTACTATATGCGGCTCCACCTAGCGAGCTTGATAAAGCTCATAAGGTAACAAGATGTTGGGCAACGCCTGCACCAGTGCCGAAAGCTGCATTTGATGAACGATTTGGCCTGCATCTCATACCGGGCGGAGGATATGGTTCAACAGATGCAGGCTGGGTAGTGGTTCCGCAATGGGACCATCCGGGTGGCTTGGTCTTGCCGCATTATGAGGTGTCGGTCGTAGATGATCATGATGATCCTGTTCCTATGGGAGAAGATGGGGAAATGGTTATCCGCCCCTTAGAGGCAGGTGTCATGGCAGATGGGTATTTTGGTATGCCAGAAAAAACTGCTGAAACACTTCGGAATTGCTGGTTTCACACTGGTGATATTTGTCGATTTGATGAGAATGGATATTTCTATTTTCGGTATCGCAAAGCGGAACGGATTCGCGTTCGTGGAGAGATGGTCTCGGGATTTGAAGTCGAAGAGGGGGTACTGGCGCATCCTGCAGTAGAAGATGCAGCTGCTATTGGTTTCCCTTCTGAATTAGGAGAGGAGGATATTCGTGTATTTGTCACGATAAAGCCAAATCAACAACTGGACACAGAGACACTTCTGGAACATTGCCGAAAGGTTATGGCTAAGTTTATGGTGCCCAAAATCATCACGATCATCGATGAAATGCCAAGAACCCCCACAGGAAAACCTGAAAAAGGCAAGCTAGCAGCCTATCCATTTTGACGCGATCATTTTTGAATATCAGTGCGCTACATTCGTGAAAAGATTAGCTATAACTTCTGATAACTTGCATTATCTGTATATTAGTTGTTTCCATCTAATACTTATAACGTGAAGCTGCCTGAACTGCCCGCACTATATCCATGCTGAACCGTATTTATGAGTTTTAGTCTATAACTAACTGAAATTGCTATCTTGTGTACCTAAATAAAATTATTTTAGAGACGTACATATCTAGAAGTATATCTCCAAAATAAACACTATGCTTTGACCCTATTCAAAAGGATGATTTCCTCAGTTCAGAGTAGAGACTTATTCAAAATTTAAGACCTCAATCAAGGCAGAATTTTTGCTTCAGTTCACTCGCATTTCTAGATAGCCTGAAGTCATGGAAAGCGTCATTATAATTGCCGTATTAGCAGCTGCAGTCTTTCACGCCAGTTGGAATTTTCTTGTCAAGAATACTGAAGAGAAATCTGTAGCCATTTTAGCTGTCACTCTGGGGCAAGTTCCGTTCAGTATCTTAGGGCTTGCTTTTACAGGGTTACCTCCAACTGAGACCTTTGGTTATGTCTTTGCATCTGGTTTTTTGCATACTGGCTATATGATATTTCTGCTGCATGCTTACAGGCTGGGGGATCTCTCAGTTGTGTATCCAATAGCTAGAGGATTATCTCCAATTATTTTAACTGCTATTACCCTTATATTTCTGCAAGAAGCATTAAGCATGCCGGAAGTTTATGGCATATTACTTATAGCTGCCGCTATTATGAGTATTGGCATGGCGCAGATTAAGACATCTCAAACTGGACTCATGCCAATTTTGCTAGCTATGGTTACAGGCTGTTTTATAGCTGCTTATTCTATGGTTGATGCGCTTGGAACGAGATTAGGCGGAAACGCATTTTCATTCTTCGGTAGTGTAGCCATTTTGAGTGCTATATTCGTGTCTGCTTATATTGTTGTAAGTCAGCGCGAGACGTTTAAGGTGGTTTTAATATCTCATAAATTGCTGATGTCCGTTGGTGGTGGAATTTCTTATTTTGCCTACATCATCGTTTTGTGGGCGTGTTTGTACGCACCCATTTCAGTCGTATCTTCTTTACGTGAAACATCCGTGTTTTTTGCTGTGATATTCGGCGTGCTTTTATTAGGAGAAAAGCTAACTATCAGTAAAATCCTGTCATCAATTCTCATAGTACTTGGCATTGCTTTAACAAGAATTGGCTAATACCGTCATTTATTCAGGTTCAGTTCTGTTTGGATTGGAATACGAGGTCTTTTACTAGGTCAAATATTTTTATTCACCCTTAGAGAAAACTTGGTGAAGCATACGGCATGTTTAAATCTTAAAATTCGTTTGTCTAAAATCGAACGCAACTTGAGACTGAAAATTCTAGTTTACACAGAAAATCTTGGCGTGTAGTTAGCTAAATCAGATGTGTCTTTTGGTGCCTGATGCCAATCAATATTCTGGTGAAATCTAAAAGGTTTGATACCACAATATATTGGCTTTCACGGGTTAATAAGGTCACCATGGCACTTTATATCGGGTAGGGTAGGGAAGATGAACAAAGCTCGTATTTATAAACCGGCGAAAACATCTATGCAGTCGGGTCGTGGGAAATCGCAGCAATGGGTATTAGAATATCCAAGATCTGCCTCAGTTGCTCCTGAGTCACTAATGGGGTGGCAGTCTTCGTCAGATACGCAACGACAAATTCGAATGCGCTTCTCATCAAAAGAAGACGCAATAGCCTATGCCGAAAAACAGAATATAAGCTTTGAATTGCAAGAGCCGAATAAGCGGAATCTGCGGCTGAAGACATATGCTGATAATTTCGCATCTAATCGCAAAGGGGCTTGGACACATTGATCTTTAGCTGATGCGTGTAGCGCACCTTACGGCATTTCAATAATCTTTTTTGATATTTTTGGACTGACTGCTGGACAGCGTCTGACTCTTCGCAGTATATACCGAGGCTGTGGTGAGGTCCCGTAGCTCAACTGGATAGAGCAGCTGACTTCTAATCAGCAGGTTGGGGGTTCGAGTCCTCCCGGGATCGCCATCACTTAACAAGCCCAACTACAATCTGAACGGATATAGGTTTGGGTTTTTTCTGCACCCCGTGCTTCTTAGTAAGCAGGGTAAAAATTTTTCTTCAGACAATATGTTTTTTGTTGTCAGCTTGCGAAGCTATTTCCCCATTTTTCACTACAATATCTTTGTAACTGCTCGCCGAGTAGCGGTCTTTTCAGAAGTGGTCGCGGTGTCCGACAAATAGTTTTTCAACCAGCTTTTTCCTAAAAGGTGAAGTTGGTAATGTTGTGTCAAAAGATGGCAGCCACAGCACAACTTGGCAAAATGATTTATTTTAACCTTAAAACTTTACAAAACTTCTTGTTTTACAAAGAATTTTAACGAATAATTAAGTCCGGGGGAATTTTCACTGGATATGTATTGGCATATATGCTTTTTTCATAGCCGAAAGTGATGTAAGTCACGATTATTAACTTATCAGGGATGAAAACCATGAAAAAATTGACTTTTGCAATTGCCGGTGTGGCTGCTGTTGCTTTCGCAGCATCAGCAAACGCGGCTACGCTTGACGACGTCAAAGCAAAGGGTTTTGTTCAGTGTGGTGTGAGCCAGGGTCTTCCAGGCTTCTCAAATGCTGACGACTCAGGTAACTGGGCAGGTATTGATGTTGATATGTGCCGTGCGGTTGCTGCTGCTATCTTCGGTGATGGCAACGCAGTAAAGTTCACTCCACTGTCAGCTAAGCAGCGTTTCACAGCTCTAGCGTCTGGTGAAGTAGACATTCTGTCACGTAACACAACATGGACAATGACTCGCGATACACAGCTAGGTCTGAACTTTGCTGGTGTTAACTACTATGATGGTCAGGGCATGATGGTTCCTGTAGATCTGGGCGTTTCATCTGCAACTGAGCTTGATGGCGCGAACATCTGCACAAACACAGGCACAACAACAGAGCTTAACATCACAGATTACTTCCGTGAGAAGGGCATGAGCTTCAACCTTGTTGCTTTTGAAAAGGCTGACGAAGTTGTAGCTGCATATGATGCAGGCCGTTGCGACGTGTACACAACTGACCGTTCTGGTCTAGCTGCTCAGCGTACAAAGCTGACAAACCCAGATGCACACGTTGTTCTTCCAGAAATCATTTCAAAAGAGCCTCTAGGTCCTGTTGTTCGTCAGGGTGATGACCAGTGGTTCAACATTGTTCGTTGGACGCTAAACGCTCTGATCAATGCTGAAGAAATGGGTATTACAGCTGACAATGCTGCAGCTCGCCTTGGTGGTACAACAAACCCAGCTATCAAGCGTCTTCTTGGTGGCGAAGGCAGCTTCGGTGAAGAGCTAGGTCTATCAAATGACTGGGCACTGAACGCAATTCAAGCAGTTGGTAACTATGGCGAAAGCTACGAAGCTAACGTTGGTCCAAACACACCACTAAAGCTTGACCGTGGTGTTAACCAGCTATGGAGCAAGGGCGGCATCCTGTATGCAGCACCTATCCGCTAGTCGGTATCATTGATTGTGCGAGCCGTTCAGTTTTCTGAACGGCTCGTTCTTTATTTACTACATTTTCTCATCATCGTTTTGGAATACTAGACCATGACAGATAGGCCAAATTCCTCGGTAAACTGGCTGAATGACGCTCGCATTCGAGGCGTTATTTTTCAGATTCTGCTAGTGTTGTCGTTAATTGCTAGTGCTTGGTGGATTGTTGACAATACGTTAACCAACCTTGCTGACAGTGGTAAAACACTTGGTTTCCGGTTTTTAGACGAAACTGCCGGCTTCCAAATTGGTCAAACTTTGGGGACGTGGTTATTCTCTTATGAGGCAGGTAAGTCTACTTATCTAGATATTTATTTTATTGGTATCGTTAATACCTTCCTTGTGGCAGCTCTCGGGATATTCCTGGCAACAATCCTTGGGTTCCTGATGGGTATTATGCGCCTGTCTCAAAACCTAATTTTACGTGGATTTGCAACAGTTTACGTGGAATTATTAAGAAATGTACCTCTGCTTCTGCAGCTGTTTTTCTGGTATTTTGCTGTGTTGCGGTCATTGCCTGGCAGGCGTGATGCTTTTGAAATTGTACCTGGATTTGCAGGTATGAATATTACAGGCTTATATTTGCCTGCGCCGCAGCCGCAAGATGGGTTTATCTATACAGTGATTGCGCTTGTGCTTGCCATTATAATCACATTTGTGATGTCGGGCTGGGCACGTAAACGCCAAGAGACAACCGGACAGACATTCCCAGTTTTCTGGACGTCAGTTGGTCTATTAATTGGTCTGCCACTCATCACATTATTTGCGACTGGTAATCCTCTTGATTGGTCTCTACCGGAATTTAAAGATACAGGTCCAAAATTACGTCAGGGCTACCAGTCTGGTGCTGGTATGGTAATGATCCCAGAAATGATAGCTGTGCTACTTGCGCTGTCTTTATATACAGCTGCCTTTATTGCAGAGATTGTGCGCGCAGGTATTCTGGCTGTAAATAAGGGGCAAACAGAAGCCTCCTATGCGGTTGGATTACGTCCTGGTATCACATTACGTCTGGTGATTATTCCACAGGCCCTTCGCGTGATAGTGCCGCCATTAACATCTCAATATTTGAACCTGACCAAGAACTCATCTCTAGCAGTTGCGATTGCCTATCCAGAGTTGGTGTCTATTTTTGCAGGTACTGCTCTAAATCAGGTTGGTAAAGAAATTGAGATGATCTTCATGATGATGAGTGTCTATCTGACATTCTCAATCTTAACAGCAGCCTTTATGAACTGGTTTAACGCCCGCGTGAAATTGGTGGAGCGCTAAGATGAGCAAAAAAGTGACTATGGATAACAAATTAGCCTTCGTACGCACTGAAGATGCACCAATATTGCCACCACCAGCATCTGAGGCTGGTATCACGGGTTGGCTATATCAGAATATTTTCGCGAGCATGAGTGACTTCTCGAGCGCTGGTGCCTCAATTCGGTCTGTATTGATGGGGCTGTTCTCATTTGGTCTGCTCTATGTCGGTATAACACAGCTCTGGGGCTTGTTAGATTTCGCGATTTTCTCAGCTGTTTGGAGCGATCCAGATGGGCTAAAGCGTGAAGCATGCTGGACTGTGGAGCAGGGGGGGCAACTTCCTGCTGGATGGCACGCTGCTTGCTGGCCATTTATTGCGGCAAAACTGAAGTTCCTGACATATGGCGCGTATCCTGCAGACGAATTATGGCGTGTCAATCTAGCAGGCTTCGTAGGGCTTGTAGGTCTTGTCTATGTATTGATTGAAGGTCTACCGGCGAGACGTCACGTGGGTATCCTTATGCTCACAATTTATCCATTGATGGCATTTATTTTGCTTACAGGCGGTAATCTAGATGTCGATTATGGAAATGTTGGCCTGTACGTACTTATCAGCCTTGGGCTTATTACAATGGCGCGCATGGGGGCTGCTGGTCGCTTTGGGAGCTCATTCCAAGATTTATCGGGTATTTTCTCAGTCGCAGGCTGGTTGCTGATTGTATATGCAGTTATCTTGTCTGTTGTTGGAGTGGATACATCTCTAGAGCCAGTTGATACACGTGATTGGGGTGGTTTGCTTATCACGCTAGTGGTAGCCATTACAGGTATTGTTGCATCGCTACCTTTAGGGATTTTATTGGCTCTGGGTAGACGCTCTAACATGCCCGTTACGCGTCTTATTTGTACGATATTTATTGAATTTTGGCGCGGCGTGCCATTGATTACAGTATTGTTTATGGCGTCTGTGATGTTGCCGCTTTTCTTGCCAGAGGGTGTGAATTTCGACAATTTATTACGGGCTCTCATCGGGGTGATGCTATTCTCTGCAGCTTATATGGCAGAGGTGGTACGTGGTGGCTTGCAGGCGATTGATAAAGGTCAATATGAAGGTGCGGACGCCGTTGGTCTATCCTACTGGCAGTCAATGCGCCTCATCATTCTGCCCCAGGCGCTCACCCATGTGATACCCGGTATCGTCAATACCTTCATTGGATTGTTCAAAGATACAACACTTGTATCAATTGTCGGTATTTTTGACCTGCTTGGTGGCGTGCAATCAACATTGGCGGATGCTGCCTGGTCAACACCGGTCCAAGGCCTTACAGGCTATCTGTTTGTGTCGGTTATATTCTTTATTTTCTGTTTCGGCATGTCGCGCTATTCCATCTATATGGAACGTAAACTTAGCCGCGGCCGTTCGCATTAATCCCAGCCATATCAGGAGAAAACTATGGCAGAGGCATCAAAAGCACAAAAAATGTCAGTGAGTGATGAAGTCGTTGTATCGATGGATTCTGTTAATAAGTGGTACGGCCAGTTCCATGTATTGCGGGATATTAATCTGACAGTGAATAAAGGTGAGCGTATTGTTGTTTGTGGACCATCAGGCTCTGGCAAATCAACGCTTATCCGTTGTTTAAACCGGTTGGAAGAACATCAGGACGGTTCTATTAACGTGCATGGAATTGAGCTTAATAATGATGTCAAAAATATCGATGAAATCCGTCGTGAAGTCGGCATGGTGTTTCAGCATTTCAATCTGTTTCCACATTTAACCATTCTTGAGAATTGCACATTGGCACCTATCTGGGTACGGAAAATGCCAAAGGCAGAGGCTGAAGCAACTGCTATGAAATATCTTGAGCGTGTGAAAATTCCGGAGCAGGCACATAAATACCCAGGACAACTTTCAGGCGGACAACAGCAACGTGTTGCTATCGCACGTGCGCTATGCATGGAACCACAATTGATGCTGTTTGATGAGCCTACATCTGCACTTGATCCTGAAATGATTAAAGAAGTGCTAGATACTATGGTGTCATTAGCTGAGGATGGCATGACAATGGTTTGTGTGACGCATGAAATGGGCTTTGCTCGTAAAGTTGCAAACCGTGTGATTTTCATGGATGAGGGGCAAATTGTTGAGCAGAATGAGCCAGAAGCATTCTTTAGCAACCCGCAGAATGACCGTACAAAATTGTTCTTATCACAAATCTTAGACCATTAAGAAGATTGTCTAAACTGCTTAAGAAGAGGGTATGTCTAGTTGGCGTGCCCTTTTTCAATTGGTGCGTCTGGATGGCTACCCCATTCCGCCCAAGAGCCGTCATATAAGCGTACATCTTCGCTTCCTAACATAGCAAGTGCTAGTGTGAGGCCTGCAGCCGTTACACCAGAACCGCATGTCGTAATAACAGGCTTGCTCAAGTCGATGCCGGCATCTTCAAAGAGTTTTGATAACTCAGCGTTGGATTTTAACGTCCCATCATTGTGTAGTATCTGGGTGATTGGTAAATTGCATGCCCCAGGCATATGCCCTGATGCAAGTCCAGGGCGCGGCTCTGGTGTATCCCCTGTAAAACGCGGTGACGGCCGCGCATCTATAATCTGTTTGGCGTTTTTTGCATTAATTTCATCAAACAATTCACTAAATATGATATGCCCTGCGCCTTTTGCTCCACTGGTAATGAAGTTTCCCTTTTTGGCGTTGGCTGCATTACCAGTTTCAACAGCGCCATTTGCCGCTATCCAGGCCGCAAATCCGCCATTCAAAACACGGATCTTTTTATGGCCGAATAGTCTGAACATCCACCAGCATCTGGCAGAGGACAGAAAAGGGCTTCTATCATAAACTATGATGTCGCTTTCAGTGTTGATGCCAAGCTCTTGCATTTGAACAGAAAATTGTTCAGGGCTTGGCAACATATGCGGTAAGTCAACTGATGTATCAGCAACAGAATCAATGTCAAAAAATTGTGCGCCAGATATATGCTTGTCTGTAAATTCTGCAGCAGCATTACGTCCTTGGTTTGGCAGAAAAAACGTTGCCTCTAATATCTTAAGATTTGGCGATTTAAACGTGTTTAGAAGTTCATCAACTGAAATAATTATATCACTACGCATCTGTTTCTGACCGTTCTTGTTTTATGATCCAGGCAAATCTAACTGTGTCTTTTATTTAGTTTAGGTAATTGCCTCTAGCTAGTCTGGGCTTATGTACTTAGCCAGGTTGGTACAGGCAAACCTTTCGAAAGTAAAAATTCTGGGTTCCATACTTTTGACTGATAGCGCTGACCGCTATCACATAAAATTGTAACTATGGTATGTCCAGGGCCCATTTCCTTAGCCATTTTCATAGCGCCGCAAATATTTACGGCTGTTGAGCCGCCCATATACAGGCCTTCCTCACGCATCAAATCATAAATGATCGGAAGTGCTTCTATATCTTCGATGCGATAGGAGCGATCAATTGCAATATCCTCAAGATTTTTCGTAATTCGGCCTTGTCCAATACCTTCAGTTATTGAGCTACCTTCTGCTTTAAGCTCTCCATGGGTATAATAGTGGTGCAAAGCAGCGCCGGCAGGGTCTGCCAAACCAATTTGTACTGCGCGATTTTGCGATTTCAGATAGTGGCTAATGCCACCAAGTGTACCGCCTGAACCGACTGCACAAATGAACCCGTCAATCTTACCGTTTGTTTGCTGCCAAATTTCTGGTCCAGTTGTCTCAATATGTGCTTGCCTGTTTGCAACATTGTCGAATTGATTAGCCCAGACAACCCCGCCTTCGTGGATTTCGTCAAGCTCTGCTGCTAGTTGCTCTGAATAGCGCACATAATTACCAGGATCACGATAGGGCAATGCCGGCACAAGACGTAAGTCAGCGCCACAAATTCTCAGCGCATCCTTTTTTTCTTGGCTTTGTGTCTCTGGCATAACAATCACGCTTTTATAGCCACGAGCATTGGCTGCCATTGTCAGGCTTATACCTGTGTTGCCAGCTGTGCCTTCTACAATCATGCCGCCTGGGCGTAATTTTCCTGTTCTCTCAGCATCTTCGATAATTCCCTTTGCCGCACGGTCTTTTACAGAACCGCCAGGATTTAGAAATTCTGCTTTTCCATAGATATCACACCCTGTTGCCTTTGAGGCTGCTTGCAGTCGGATAAGAGGCGTGTTCCCAATTAAATCTAGGAAATTTTGTGCTGTCATCTCGTAACTCGTGCCAATCTTGAATTTGTTCTGTGATTTCATACCGTTTACTGAGGAAAATGCCTACGGAAATGAAAAAGAATTTTACCCAAGTCAGGATAAACTTGAATATTTTTTATGCCTATATAATTATTTCGAAATAAACATCCCCCAGTGACGGTAAGAGGCCTTTTCCTATGGCACGATATATTGAAGACGCGAATCTAATACAGGCATTTTTTGACAGATGTACACAACATCCAAACAAACCACTTCTCTTTGATAAGCGAGATGGCGAATGGAAAGGGAAAAATTGGCAAGAGGTTTCTGACGCTGTTCAACGTATTTCGGCAGCACTACTATCATTTGGTATAGAGCGCGGTGATAGAGTTCTAATCGCGTCTGAAAATAGATCTGAATGGGCAATTTCTGAGCTTGCTATTATGGCGGTAGGCGCCATTTCAGTGCCGGCCTACACAACCTATACTGAAGATGATCATCATTATGTTATGGAACATGCAGGAGCAAAGCTGGCATTTGTATCAGGTGGTCAGATAGCACATCGCGTTACATCCGCAGCAAGACGTGCCCCATCCATTACCGATATTGTGGTTTTCAATCCGGCTCAGGATTTAGGTGATACAGGTACTATTAAGACGCATGATTTTGATGCGCTATTGGCAGAATTTGCACCATTGGACACAATGCAATCCTATGTTGATGCAATCGAAACAGATGACACTGCATGTTTCATCTACACATCTGGAACTGGCGGCAGACCAAAAGGTGTTATGCTCACACATCGGAATATCCAATCAAATGTGACAGCAGCTATCGAATTACTATCCGAAGCTGATATTTATGAGAATGAGCGCTTTCTATCATTACTGCCATTATCGCATTCCTATGAGCACACCGCAGGTATGTATCTGCCTTTACAGATGGGGGCTGAAATTTGGTACTGTGAAGGGTCTGACCAAGTTGCCAATAATTTGGCAGAGGCAAAGCCTACTTTGATGCCAGCTGTGCCACGCCTATATGAAGTGTTGCACGACCGTATTACAAAAGGTGTTAAAGCAAAAGGTGGCCTCAGCGAAAAACTGTTCAATGCCGCTGTTAGAATTGGGACACGCCGCGTACAAGGCCTGCCTATCAGAATTGCTGACAGATTGTTAGATCCAGTATTGGACAGGCTTGTCCGTAGTAAGGTCAAGGCCAGATTTGGCGGCCGTCTGAAATATTTTGTATCTGGCGGTGCGGCTTTAAATCCAGAGATTGGATATTTCTTCATGGGTCTTGGCGTGAATTTTCTGCAAGGCTACGGACTGACTGAATCATCTCCACTTATTTCTATGAATAGGCCGAATAAGATTCGTATTGAGACGGTCGGGCCTGCTGCAGAAGGTATTGAAGTTAAGATTGGCGAGAATGGTGAATTACTAGCGCGTGGCGATAATATAATGAAAGGCTACTGGAAAGATGAGGCGGCAACAGCACGCACCATTATCGATGGCTGGCTTCATACAGGCGATGTCGCCGTAATTCATGATGATGGCTACATCGAAATTACTGGCAGAATTAAAGATATCATTGTCAATTCTGGCGGGGATAATATTGCGCCAAGCCGTGTGGAAGCTCTGTTGACGATTGAGCCAGAGATTGAACAAGCCATGGTGTATGGTGATAAGCGGCCTTGGCTCAGCGCAGTTCTTGTACCGTCAGCTGAAGTTACAAGCCAGTATAGCGATCCGAAGCAAATCAAACGGGTTGTTGGGGAGGCTGTTGATAGAGCAAATAGCCGTTTATCTCAATTAGAGCGGGTACGTCGCTTTGTTATTGCTGATGAAGCCTTTTCTATTGAAAATGGGCAGATGACACCAACGCTAAAGGCGAAACGCCATATTATTACCGAGAAATATAATGAACAGCTAGACGCATTATATCCGCGTAAGAGCTAATATATATCTCGTCTAAGGCGTGATAAGCAAACCTATCACGCCTGAAGCTATATAAAGCTAGTAGGTCAATAGACACATAAAGCTTGGCAAGGATTGCGCATAATATTGCGCAATTGAGTGCGTCTTAAAGCTATCCTCCTATCTTTAGCATGATTTTGCTACTCTTTGGCGCGGTGTGTAAAACTATCGCGCCGGAAGCTATACAGAGCTGCTGGATCAACAGATATATCAATCACAGCAGGCTTGCCGCATGATAGGGCGGCATTCAACACATCCGGCAGCGTATCTAACCTGTCCACGGCATACCCTTTAGCACCATATAGCTCTGCTAATTTATCGAATGGTGGGCTGGTGATATCTGCTCCAATATAGCGCCCTCCGAAAAAGTCTCTTTGATAGGCTTTCTCAGCGCCCCAGCTGCCATTATTCATGACAATAGTGACTGTATTGATACCATAATCAACAGCCGTCGATAGTTCAGACACTGTCATACCAAAGCCACCATCACCCATGAAACTGATGACAGGTCGCTCTGGCATGGCCAATTTAACACCTAAACCGCAGGCAAAAGAGAATCCTACAAGGCCGAAATCAAGTGGCGTAAAGAGGCTTTTTGGCTGATGATAATTTAGATTGTCTGTTGCTTGTAGGCATAATGTGCCAGCATCCATAGTTATCGCAGCATCTGTCGGCAGGGCAGATCTGAGAGCTTTAAATAGCCCAGAAGGCTGTATAAAATCTCGCTGCAAATCCTTATTGAAAGCATAATCGATAGCATCAGCATCTCGTTTTTCGAGATAAGCTGAGCGCTCAGCTTGGAAGGTTGTACACCATGCATCAGCCTGACAGCGTTTTTGCATAGCTGAAATAGTTTGACCCAGCTGTTGTGCAAAAACTGGGGCATCAGCCAGAATTCCAAGCGATACAGGGAAATGTCTGCCAATAGCTGTTGGCTCATGCTCAACTTGTATAATATCTGCTTTGGCATTGATATTATCATAGCTGTAAAATGTAGAGTTAAAGCCAAGGCGGGTACCTAGCGCCAGAATTACATCAGCTTCTTTGGCAAGTCGTGATGCCACAATATTGCCTCTAGGCCCCATCTGACCAGCATTGAGCGGATGTGAGAAGGGGATAGCATCCCCATGGCCTGGCGCACTGACGATAGGACAATGCAATTGTTCTGCCAGATCTAAGACGATTTCATAGGCTTCTGTATTTTTGATTGCGCCGCCAACTAGAATGATAGGTTGTTTGGCTGTTACCAGCTTTTTTGCGGTTGTTTTTACTGTGTCGTCTGACGCTGCTGCAGGCGTAAGGGGACGATACTGTTCTGGATGCTGCATCTCAGAAATCTCTGCAGTGGCTGAGAGCACATTACGTGGTAAGTTTAGATGGACAGGGCCACGCCGTGGCGCAAGTGCTGTCCGAAAGGCTTCTCGCATCAGTTCAGGCACGCGCTCAGCAGATGGCACTGTCCAGCTTTTCTTTGTGATGCTTTTAAAAAGAGCCTCCTGGTCAACTTCCTGAAATGCATCTCGGTAAAGATGTTCTGTGGAGAGCGCCCCAGCCAGAGAAATAACAGGCGAGAAGGCGGCTTTAGCTTGTGCCAAGCCTGTTACCAAATTAGTTGCACCAGGCCCATTCTGCCCGGCAAGAATCACACCTGGTTTGCCACTGGCACGCGCAAATCCATCTGCCATATGTGTGCCCGTTCTCTCATCACGGACGCCAATGAAGGTTATCGTTTCTGAGCTGTAAAGTGCGTCAAAGAGCTCCATTGTTGCAGAGCCAATCAGGCCGAAAACATGGCTAGTATTTTCGATTTCAAGGGCTTTTACAGCTGCTTGTCCGCCTGTTAGCTTCATTGTCTTACCCTTTCTGAGGCATTTGTGTTACACACTAAGTGTTTTTCGTAAGAACTCTACACATGGCTTTGTGAACAAATCTGGTTGTTCTAATAGTCCTAAATGTTGCAAATCAGAAATAATCTGCACCTCTGAGCCAAAAATTTCTTGGCCAATAGCGTAGGACATATCTGGCGTACTGCCAGTATCATTTTCACATGTCATGATAAGTGTAGGCGCAGTAATTGATGGTGTTGGTGAGATGAGTTCTTTTACGCCAGCGGCGAGCACAAAACGATGTGCAGCATAATTATCATTGTTATTCGCAAGCACTGTCTGGCGGACCCAGTCCACAGTAATACTATTATTTTCACGAAAATCAGCTGTGAACCAACGCTCTAAAGTCGTCTCGATTGTTGCTGCCGGACCACCAGCAGCACTATCAAGTGCACGTTGTTCCACCAGCTGTTGGTTTTCAGGACTTCTCTCATGTGGAGAATTCAAAATGACGAGGGCAGACACATGATTGGGGTAATCTAAGATAAATCTGCGATTTATCATACCGCCAAGCGAAAACCCTACCAATGCAGCTTGCGATATATTGAGATGCGTAAGCAGATTGTAAAGCTGTTTGGATAATAGAGAGAGCGTAACCTCTTCAGACGGCACCACAGTGTCACCATGCCCACAGAGATCATAGGTTAGCACACTGAAATGCCTAGCATAATTGTCTATATGCTTTTCCCAGCTATGGCGCGTCAGACCAAGGCCATGTATCAGCACAATAACTGGTTTTGCATCCTGTTCTATATAGTCATAATAGGTGCCGTCAGCTGTGCGTGGCATATTTAAACCCCAGCTGGATTGTCGATATCATGCCCCATTGCCTTAAGATCCGCATACCGATCGCCAATGCGGTGATGCGGGTGCCCACCTAAGCTACCGCCTAGTGCAATGATAATTTCATCTTCGGCTGGTGCATCAGAGATGCTGGTTTGAATTGTTTGGTAATGCGAGCGGCGTCCACCATCATGCTTGTCCATTAATGGTATTGTAATAGGACAAGCTGCTGCCCCGCGGGTATTGGAGAAGACGAGATAGGTTTTTGCATCAATTGCCTCTCTAAGCTGATTGCCAAACCAAAGAGAATGGGTGAGGGCTTGTGCGTGTTCAATCTCACCACCCATGCCAACCACTGAAGCCTTTCCTACGCCTTCAATTGCACCGCCTGATAAGGCTAGTAAGGTCTCTGTCAGTAATCTGCCTAATTCTGGGCAATGAGTTTGAATTTCTGGATTGAGATTTTCAACAAAGCCACGTCCAAACCAAGGGTTACGGATAATCGCTAGAGCAGCTACAAGC
>WTHY01000120.1:28298-43764 GCA_011522945.1 Alphaproteobacteria bacterium | reverse complement strand
GCATTACTAACCGCAGCTATCGCTAAAATTGTCAAAAATGCAGATAAAGGCCACCACTGCAATAGAGAATCAATCAAGGGGATAGAGACGGTTGAAATTGTTACATCTGCTAACAAAACAAAGGTGAGGCCGGTCAACAAAGAAAAGAACAGGCGAAGCTTTGGGCTAATTTTGCCAGTAATATCTTCTAGTATGCCTGCCGCGAAAACAAAAATAGACGAAAATAAAATAACAGCTGAAAAAGCACTCAAATCTGCTTTTGCGATAAACCAAGTCACAAGCAATGATAGAAAAATACCAAAACCCCCAATACGAGGCACCGTGCCAGCATGAACTGTTTGTGGGCCGGCATCTTGACCAGTTGTGAAATCAACGTGAAGCTGTTTGGTGACTAACACGAGCCAGCATATAGCCGCTGATATGCCAAAACTGATCAATATGATGTGATGTGTCTCAATATTTGAGATTGCCCCAGGCATTTGCCACCCAATTTGCAGTTCATAACCCTAACCGTGCTGGCATAGTAGCGTCTTTGACATATGCTATCAATCTTTTCTAAAAATTTATCTTATTGATAATAAATAGTCATTTTAATTTTATTATTTCATATTAATTTTATTATTTTTATATATTTATTGTGCAATATGTATATAATTTTATAAATTTACCTGATATACCGCCCTCATTGGTGCTTAGCCTATAAATTACCACAGCACAAAACCACAATATATATTAGCAAAATATATTTCTTATCTATATCTAGTATGTTCTGCCTTGTTTCCTTACCAATCACACAGTATAGTTTTTTAGAGAGACGCATTGGCAGCTGCCTGTGTGTGAAAAGGTCGGTAAATAGAGGGTAAGACGTGCCACAGTCGGAATATAACTTAGCCCAAATCGATATGATGGTCCGCACGATTCAGTCTCTGAAAGAAGAGGCTAACCAAGTCCACTCCACAAATGACGACAACGACACACCTACCACGCCTGTACCACAGCTTATAATCACATCTCGTCCAAAAGGCAGCATGATGCACGCCGATGAATCCACAAATTTGGATGAAGAGGATGTTCAACCATCTGCTGATATTATTAGCATTATGGATCGAATATCAGCCCTAGCAGCTGATGGCGAAGATGCACTACAGCAATCTACTGAACAGACAGATGCCCCGAATATAGGAGCATTATTAACTCGGATTCATAGTCTGCTAGATGAAGCAAATGATATAGAGGACGATCTTACATCCAGTACAGACGATATAGCTTTTGAAATAGCCCCTATATCCGATGCTGCATTTGCGCCAGAGCCTCATAAATTAGACGATACTCTATTAGAGGCTGGGGAGGTGGATGCGGCTATGCAGGATATTGAAACCGCCGTACGCAATGCTGCACCAGTTGCGGCCGTCCCTTCAGAGGCATACCAGCATCATACCACAAATACAGACCAAATTGCAGACAGCGTTGGCGACACCAGCGTAGCCAGCAACAATCTTAAAGATATGATCCGAGATGAAGTGCATTCAGTTCTCAAAGCTGAATTGCCTGATGCTGTTCGGACAATTGTGCGCAAGACACTTCAGGATGAAGGGTATTCGCCCCCACAACGGGAAAAAATTCGCACAAGGCGCTTTCGCAACAGCTAACCTGCCTTATACCAATATCAATAACAAGTGAACCGCAGCAACGGAGTCTTTCGGTGGAACTTTGGATGTTCATGGCGATACTTGGTGCCGCTGCGCAAGCCATGCGCACCGCTGGTCAGAAGCGCCTGACAACTCCAGCAGGGCCAATTGGTGCCAGTTTTATGCGATTTTGCTATGCTATCCCGTTTAGCTGTGCCTGGCTGGGCATTTGGCTTTATGGTACATCTGCTACCATTCCTAGCATACCTGTAACATTCTGGTTTTGGGTCCTTCTAGCGAGCCTTTTACAAATCGGGTTTACAATCACACTGGTATTGTTGTTGCAATTACGAAACTTCGCAGCAGGAGTTGCCTTTTCAAAAACAGAAGTTTTGCAGGCGGCGATTTTCGAGGCAATCTTAGTTGGCTATATTGCGAGCCTACATACCGTGCTCGCTATTATTATTGGCTGTATTGCAGTTTTGCTGTTGAGCAGCGCCCAAGGCGCACTTTATCTGCCAGATTTAGTCAAGCGTGTGGCAAGTAGAGTTGGTTTGTTAGGCCTATCTAGCGGTACCTTTTTAGGGTCCGCAACCGTCTGCTATAGCATTGCTAGCAGCCATCTCATCTCAGATGATTATATTATGCGTGCTAGCCTGACAGCTGCTATCGCAACGATATTACAAACAGCCATGATGATACCCGTCATGCTATTTCTAGCAAAAGACCAGCTCTATTCTGCCTTTAGGCTTTGGCGACCTGCCCTATTCATAGGCGTATTTTCTAGCCTATCAACAATTTCATGGTTTGTGGCATTTGCCCTACATTATGTGGGGCCAGCACGTGCGATTGGTCAGATAGAGCTTGTTATCTCTTTACTGATATCTGGTTTATTTTTTAAAGAGACAATACGCCGCACAGAATATATTGCCATCGCCCTTCTCAGCCTATCTGTGCTGATTATTCTGCTGAGTTAAGCACAAGCTGCATCCAGTTTTTCAACTCAATCTCATGTATATGCCTATCTAGCAGAGCATCTGATAACTTATATTTGGAGATAAGTTTTGTAGTATCATTAGCTGCCTGCAGCCTATCAAAATCACGTGCAATTTCCTCTGCGGTTAAGTTAGCTAATCCAGTAATATGCGCCAGACTTTCAGGCTGAGAGAAGCTCTCCACCTGTGAGCGGCGAAAATATGAAGCTATTTGCGCAAATTCCAGCTCAGGATGATATTGCACGCCCCAGAATATAAGACCATCCTGTTCAACAGCTACAGCCTGTATATCTGTATGGGCATTCCCGGCAAGTAGTACCGCCCCTTCTGGCAGATCTGAGCATACATCACGATGCATGCAAAGCGCATCAAACTGACGTGGTTTTCCAAAGAAAAGTGGATGTTCTGCTCCAGCCTCCGTAAGCTGAATATTTGCTGCAATACCATGCTCAGCACCTTTTGGATTTGCCGAAGCACGACCACCCAGCACATCTATTGCGAGCTGCATACCATAGCATGATCCGAGGACAGGCTTGCCACTCTGCAGAGCAGCTTTCATAACGGCACGGGCAGGCGCTGCCTCTTCATCAGAGGCAGACCATCTGACCCCAGAGCCAGTAAAGGCAAAGCCAGCATATGTCTCAAAGGAAATTTGGCTTAAGTGAAATTCTGGGAAATGCGGGCGGCAAATATCAAATTTTACCTCTGGCGCAAATTGCTGCAATTTCTCTGCATATTGTTCTGCAGCGCCACAAATAGCTCCCGTTGCGCTTTTCGTAACCAGCTCAGGGCTATTACCTTCAACCACTAGAATATATGTCATGGTGATATCCTTTATCGAACAAGTCTATTGCGAGCTTTGCTAGTATTTCAGGTTTAGTACTTCTTGCGGCGTCTCAGATCTTGCCAAAAATGCAGCCGGCGCACGCGTCTGCCTGGTGCTAATTAATCGCTAGATGTCAGAGCTGCCAATCTCCTCACAACGCTTTGCAACATAGGCCTCAAGCGCCTCAACTCTATCTTGCGCCAAGCCTGGCATTTCATATGTAGCCAGCATATCTTGCCAAATATCTGTCGCACGCTCTGTTGCCCCTTTTGCGCCAGCCTGTTGCCAGCTTTCATGATTTTGCCAATTTGACAAAAATGGGCTGTAAAAGGCAGTCTGATAGCGCGCCAAAGTATGGTCTGAGCCAAAGAAATGTCCGCCTGGCAATGTCTCTTTAATTGCCTCAAACCCAAAATCATCTGCCTCGAACTGGATAGGCTGCAACATAGCTGTCATGGCCTGAAGCATTTCACAATCCACAACAAGTTTTTCATAGGAGGCGACTAGACCACCTTCACCCCAGCCAGCTGCATGATAAATCATATTTCCATGCCCTGTTGCAGCCCCCCAAAGCGCCATTTGTGTTTCCCACACAGCCTGTGCATCCACTGTATTTGACGCACTACAGGCTGAGGTGCGATAGGGGAGCTTATAATGCCGTGCCAGCTGTCCCCCAGCCATATTTGCAAGGCTATTTTCAGGCGTACCAAAGGCAGGCGCCCCAGACTTCATATCCACATTACTGGTAAAGCCACCATAGACCACAGGCGCACCTGCACGCACATGTTGTAGTAGGGCAATAGCAAATAAGGCCTCAGCATTTTGCTGTGCCAAAGCAGCTGCCAATGTCACTGGTGTCATCGCCCCCATCAGGGTAAAGGGTGTGACAACAACTGCCTGTCCAAGCTCAGCAAGGGCAATCGCCGCATCAGACATCTCAGAGTCAAATTTACGTGGTGAATTGATAGATATATTTGTAATACAGCTTGGGCTGTCGGCAAGCGCCTCAACTGGCAAACCTCTGGCAATTGCCAGCATATTAGCTGTATCAAGGACCCGGGTTTTCCCGATAGACATGCTCAGAAATATCTTACTACTATGTGTAAGGTTAATGAGATTGGTCGTTAAATGCCGCGTATTCACAGGTAAATCATTTGGGGCAAGAGTCTGATTACCGAAAAAATGGATAGTGTTAAAAGACTGACCTAATTTAATGAAATTTGTATAATCAGCCAGATTACCAGAGCGCCGTCCATGAATAGCGTCATGTACATTCGGCGCACCAGATACCATGCCGAAATTGAGCTGATTGCCCCCTATCGTCAGGCTATGTGCTGAGTCCCAAGGCGTCAGGGTAAATTTGCTTGGCGCTAGCGCTATCTTTTCCAATATAATATCTGGGTCTAGACGCACAATCTGGCTGGCATCGTCAACCTCCCCGCCCATATCACGATATAGCGTACGTGCCTTATCACTCATGACCTCAATGCCGATTTCCGAGATAATCCGAAGGGAAGTTTCGTGAATAGCAGAGATTTGGTCATCACTTAATGGCTGTAAAGGCGCCATATGGTTTTGCGGCGGTGTAAAAGGAGATTGCTGGATAGCAATCTGTTTCACATCACCTTGTCTGGTAGCTGCTGCCTGCCGTCTTCCTCTACGCATGTCGGTCCCCGAACCTAGTCTTTCTCAATTAATAACGACCCTCAGAGTCCTATCACTGCAAATAATCAGGCTCTTCTTCATCCAGAATGCGACGGATTGCCTTTAAATGTGACTCAGCGGCAGAATCATAGTCTTCCCATTGTTGTGCTGTCTTTTCAGCAACGTCATCTGACATCACAGCCAACTCGCGCCCCGTTGCCAAGGCTGTCATATAGGTTCTGCATCCACGCTCAAGATGATAGGCAAGGTCAAAGGCAAGAGAGGGCGTCTCAGCTGCTGTTAAAATGCCATGCTGCCCCATCATCAAAATTCGGCGATTGCCAAGCAGTCTAGACAGGCGTTCACCCTCTTCACCAATCCCCATCCCGTCAAACCCCAAATCCCAGGATAGCCGGTTGTGAAATCGTGCTGTTGTCTGATCAATCGCAGGCAAGGACGGGTCTTTTAATGAAAGCAAGGCGGTCGCATAATGTGTGTGTAAATGCACCAAAACGCGTGCCTGTGGATTGGCACGATGCATCGCGCCATGAATACCCCAAGCCGTAATATCGACGCGACTATCAGACACATCTGGTGGGTTGGCTGTATCCATTACCAGCAAATCGCTCGCTGTAATTTTTGAAAAATGTATGCCATAGGGGTTCATCAGAAATATCTGACCATCCTCTGAGAGCGCACAGGAAAAATGGTTGGCAATCCCCTCATGTAGCTTCTCACGAGCTACCCACCGGAAAATCGCCGCCATATCACGGCGACACTCAAGCTCATTTGGATACTCCATATATTCCCCCAAAAAATGGCTGTGATGACCTGATAGTTAAACCTTATAGGTGAGACTAATTTTACAACTTAATCAAGCCTCATTGCTAAAAAGCACCCCTAAAGGAAATGCATTTGATCCATATATAGCCATAGGGCTTTATTGGGCATGCATCTCAGAAGCTGCGATGCGCACATAATTATGCTAGCGTTACTCGAACAGAGAGACCATTCTGGCTTTACATTTTACAATGGTTCTGGCCTTCTTGGCCTAAATATCTATGAGCTGACACATCACAAAGAAGGCAGGCCTGAAAATGGATAGGATTTCGTCTTATATAAATGGCGCTCCAGCACCACGCGTAGATGCGGCATGCATGGAAAAATACTACCCAGCAACAGGTGAGATTATTGCCAGCGTAGAAAAGGCCAGCCTGGAAATGCTGGATGAAGCTGTAGCCATAGCTGCTGAAGCACAAAAAGACTGGGCTGCACGTTCTGGCCAGGAGCGGGGGCGCATTCTTGATAATGTTGCCCGTCTGTTGGAAGCTGAGAATGAGGCGCTTACACGCTCTGAGGTATTGGATGTGGCAAAAGTCTGGTCAGAGGCTGTATCTGGCGATGTGCCCTGTGGCGCTGAGGCATTTGCCTTTTATGGTGCTCTGGCAGCCACGCAAACAGGCACATCTCATAGCTGGCCTGGTGCCTTTGGCTATACAAAAAGAGTGCCGCTAGGTGTCTGCGCCGGAATTGGCGCATGGAACTATCCAACACAAATTGCCTGCTGGAAGTCTGCGCCAGCGCTTGCTACAGGCAATGCCTTTATTTTGAAGCCGGCTGAGGAAACACCTATTGTGGCAAACCATATCGCTGGTTTGATGACAGAAGCTGGCCTGCCAGATGGGCTGTTTCAAGTCCTGCAAGGCGACCATGAAATTGGTCAGGCAATTTGCAAACATCCTGGCATTGCCAAAATTTCACTCACAGGCGGCGTGGATACAGGTAAATTGATTCTGGAACAGGCTGCAAGCACCCTGAAAAAAGTTACACTTGAGCTTGGTGGCAAAGCCCCACTTTTGATTTTTGACGATGCAGATTTTGACCTTGCCGTCCAAACAGCCTTAGATGCCAATTTCTACACCAGCGGTGAAGTATGCTCTAATGCAACACGTGTCTTTGTCCAAAAGCAGATGTTGCCACGCTTTGTTGAGGCGCTTGTTGAGCGCACCAAAACACTCAAATTTGGCGACCCTATGCATGCTGACACACAAGTCGGCGCTATGATTAGCCAACAACATCTGGAAAAAGTCTTATCCTATATTGAAATCGGCAAACAGGAGGGCGCCAGATTGGCAGTTGGTGGCAGACAGGTCCATCCAGACGGGTTTGAGGCTGGCTATTTTGTTGAACCAACAATCTTCGCAGACTGCACAGATGATATGCGCATAGTAAGAGAAGAAATCTTTGGCCCTGTCATGTCTGTCCTTGCCTTTGAGGCTGAAGACGAAGCTATTGCACGTGCCAATGCAACTGAATTTGGTTTGGGGGCAGGTATCGTCACCAATGATTTAACACGTGCCCACCGGGTGGCAGATCAGCTAGAGGCAGGTAATGTCTGGATAAATAGCTACAACCTCATTCCTCCAGACTGGCCATTTGGCGGTGTAAAACAGTCTGGATTTGGGCGTGAAGCCTCTGCATTTGCAATTGAATCCTATACACAGGTCAAGGCCACATATGTGCAATTATAAAATTGGCCATCTCCTGTAATCGTATAAAAGATGGTAACATGCTGGTGAGTTAAAGGTCTTTATGCTGAAAGAGATTTCATTTTTAAGTGCGGATAGAAGCGCGGGCGGTATTCAACGTGCCTTGCGTGATTGGGCAGCTGTCATATCAGAAAATCCAGCCTATTCCCTTACTTTGCATGTACCAGATAGCGCAGCGCTACGCGATATCGCAACGGAGATGGCACTCTGGCATAGAAAGCTCACAACTTTTGACAGATTACTGTTCCGAGCTGCACCACTAATGGCCCGGCTACAAAAACAAGCTGATTTAGTCTTTGTGCATAATGGCTTTTTGGTAGCAGCAGCACGCCATTTGGCCAGACAGGTTGTTGGTGTCTGCCATAATGATAAACCTGCCAAATTTTTTGGCGCAGACCATTTGATCTGCCTAACACCAGATGGTGTTGATAACGCCCGTGCTAAAGGCTGGGGCGCTGATATGGTAAGCTGTATTCCCCATTTCATTCCTAATATGCCTGCCACAAAAGCAGATCTGCAGAATGCTAGCCCAAGCAGGGCACCGCTTCATATCATCTCAGCTGGCAGATTGGTGGCAAAAAAGAATTTTGCTCTCTTCATAAAGGCTGCAGCTATAGCAAAGTCAACCAGACCAAATTTACAATTTACCCTTGCCGGCACAGGGCCAGAGGGTAAGATGCTGGCAAAATTAAATGCAGAGCTTGGCAATCCTGTATCTCTTATTGGCTGGGCAGACCTATCAAAACTGGCAGCTTCAGCTGATATTTTCTGCTCACCCTCACTAGATGAGCCCTATGGATATGTCCTAACTGAAATGATGCAGGCTGGACTAGCTATACTAGCCAGTCCGAGCTTTGGGGCAAATCTTATATTAGATAGGGGGAAAACAGCGCCGCTATTGCCATTTGCAGAGGCCACAAAATGGGCAGAGGCTATTCTGGCACTAGATGCGGATAGACACGCTCTTACAGAACAGAAATCTGCTGCAATCACAAGGCTGCAAGATCCGATCTTCAGCCGCCAGAGATTTGCAGATGACATAAATAGCCTGATCACAAATCAGATAGGCTGAGTGCGCAGCTCTTACCCTTCTAAAGCCGGCAAGGGAAGCTCAGTCGTATATTTGATTTCTTCCATAGCAAAAGACGAGCTGACATCGCGCAAGCCATGCATCTTAATCAGGTCTTTATAGAAACTGTCATAAGCTGCCATATCAGAGACAACAACACGCAACAGATAATCAACCTCGCCTGACATGCGGTAAAACTCCACAACTTCAGGCCGAGCCGAAATCTCTGCCGCGAAATTCGCTAACCATTCAGCATTATGCTGATCAGTACGAATAGCGACAAAAACACTCATACCGAGGCCAATCTTTGTTGGCTCTAGCAACGCCACACGCCCTTTAATGATACCCTGCTCATCCATGCGCTGAATCCGGCGCCAACATGGGGTCACAGATAATCCAACTTTGCGCGCAATATCTGCAACTGGCTGTGCTGTATCCTTTTGCAGCAAGGCCAAAATCTGTCTATCTACCTTATCCATCGGCTCAGGCGCCTTTCAGGGTCATTATTCCTTGATTTTAGAAATTCATTCTAACAATCATGAGAAAAACAAACAATGACAAAATATTTTTTCTTATCAAGAGGGGTTGCACAGTTCTGCCAAGCCAGTCATCTTGCTGTCATGCAATATACAGCCAAAATCGGACAGAATTTAATTCCCTCAGACTGGCAGGATTATCAGCTTGTGGATTCAGGTCACGGGCGCAAATTAGAGCGCTTTGGCAGATTTCATTTTGTCCGGCCTGAGATGCAAGCTTTGTGGGAGCCACGCCAGCCGCAATCTTTATGGGATGCCGCTGATGGTGTATTCTTAGCCTCGGCTGACGATAGTGAACAAGGCGGGAAATGGCAGTTAAAGCCGCATGTGCCAGATAGTTGGGAGCTTGGCTTTGAGACTGTGCGATTTGCTGCGATGCCAACACCATTTCGCCATCTAGGTTTCTTTCCTGAGCAATCAGTGCATTGGCAATGGTGTGCTGAACAAATCACAGCCTTTATAAAGATCCATAATCGGCCGCCACGCATTTTGAATCTCTTCGCCTATTCCGGTGTGGCAAGTTTGCATGCCGCTGCTGCCGGTGCAGAAGTGACACATCTTGATGCCAGTAAAAAGGCAGTGGCTCAAGCCTTTGCAAATCGGGATTTATCTGGCCTGTCAGATGCGCCTATTCGCTTTATCACAGATGATGCTATTCGCTTTGTGGAACGAGAGGCACGACGTGAACGCAGCTATGATGGCATCATACTCGACCCGCCTAAATATGGGCGCGGCCCTAAAGGTGAGGTTTGGCAACTCAGTCGTGATTTGCCGAAACTTCTGACAGGGTGCCGGGCAATCTTATCTGAGACACCTCTATTCTTGGTCGCTACATTATATGCTATTCGTACATCTACCGTGGCTGTGCATAGTGCAATTGCAAGCCATCTACAGGGCCTTGACGGCACACTAACCTCTGGCGAAATCGCAATTGCAGAAGATGGTGAAGAGGGCCGGGCTATCGGTCAGGCACTTTATGTACGTTATTCTGGGCTACCACCTGATTTTGCTGGTTGATGCCGCAAATATTCATACAGCGCCACACCTGTAGAGACAGCAAGATTAAGACTATCTGAGCGGCCCATCATCGGCATACGCACTAGCTGGTCACAGGCTTGCATAAGTGTCTCAGGCAACCCTGCCTGCTCATTCCCCATCAGTAAAATCAGGGGCGCTTGCCAGTTTGCAAGCCTGTAATCTTCAGACGCTGGCAAAGCCGTGCCAATAAGCTGCCCGTCAAAAGACCTCGCGAAATCCAGAAAACCCGCCTGATTTGTCTGTGCAATTTGCACATTAAATATGGCGCCCATTGAGGCCCGCACAGCCTCAAGTGAATAGGGATCTGTGCACTCATCAATCAAAATAATGCCATGTGCACCAACAGCATCTGCCGTCCGCATAATTGTGCCCAGATTACCTGGATCGCGCACCCTATCCAGCGCAACCCAGACACCCTTTGGAACTATCTGCTCAAGCGATATAAAATTTTGCTCAAAAGCCCCAATAACGGTTTGTGGATTATCTTTGCGTGAGATGCGCACCAGCAAATCTTCACTGACAGCCAATGTCCGCCCCCCAGCATCTCGGCAGGCCTCAATCAGCGGCACCAGAAACGGGTCAGAATGCCTGTCTTCAGCATAAACCAGACGCACCGGTGCATGACCAAGCTGCACAGCTTCTGTACAAATGCGAACACCTTCAGCTAAAAACCAGCCAGATTTCCGCCGAAATTTTCGTTCATGCAAAGAACGAAGCAATTTTACATCTGCATTTCCTGCAGACGTAATGATACGAGGCTCAAAATCAGATTCGTGATCTTCCATGCGCTTGTCTTACCAGCTTTTGTAGGTAAGTGCCACCAAAGCTGACATAGTGTAGCCATAGAACTAGAAAAATAAATTTAGACAGGTTCAAATTGCATTTTTCGCTATTCTACGGCGAAAATTTCGATTATGGGTTAAAAATCGTCGGGTAACGATAGTTTTATACTGGTGGATAATAGAAGAGCTGCCATGCAAACAGGCCAAATGAGAGATGACCGCATCAAAGCACTCTTGCAAGCAAGTGCAAATGCCGGCCCTTTAAAAGTCGGGTTTTTATTGATTCCTGAATTTTCCATGTTGGCCTTTTCGTCCGCGATTGAGCCTTTACGTGCTGCTAATCGCATGTCGAATGAAACGCTATTTGAATGGGTCATTGCCTCAGCGGATTCAGAGCCAACAGCAGCCTCAAACGGTGTTGTGGTGAATGTTGATGGCAGCCCTGACACTCTACAAGATTGCCGTTTGGTGTTTCTGTGCTCTGGTGTGCATGTCAAAGCCTATATTGAAAAGTCGATTTTGAATATTGCAAGACGTCTTGATAGAGGCGGCGCTATCATTGGCGCTATTTGCACAGGCACCCATATTATGGCAGCGGCTGGCTTGTTAGATGATAAGAGATGCACAATCCATTGGGAAAATATTGATGGGCTCAGTGAAGAGTTCCCCATGTTAGAGGTTACAAACGAATTATTTGAGATTGATGATACACGAATCACCTGTTCTGGTGGCACAGCCTCTCTTGATATGATGCTATATCTAATCTCTCAAGTTCATGGGCAAAAACTAGCCGCCACAGTGTCTGATCAATTTATCCATGATCGCATTCGTGACCCGAGTGATCGTCAACGTATGGAATTGCGCGCTCGTCTTGGCGTCTCACATCCAAAATTATTGGCTGTGGTAGAGCAAATGGAAAAACATTTAGAAGAGCCTCTCTCGCAGACAGAGCTTGCCAGCATGGCGCATTTATCTACACGCCAGTTGGAGCGTCTTTTCCGGAAATATCTTAACACAACACCGACACGGTATTATTTGAATTTGCGACTTGCGCGCGCACGCCATTTATTACGACAAACCTCTATGTCGATATTGTCAGTGGCATTGGCATGCGGCTTTGTGAGTGCCTCGCATTTTTCGAAATGTTATCGCGAAAGTTATGGCAGAACCCCGCGCGCGGAGCGCGCACCATCATTATAGGTGCGGAGCGCGCACCATCATTATAGGTGCGGAGCGTGCGCCAGCATTATAGGCGCTGAGCATGCGCCAGCAATATAGGCGCTGAGCGTGCGCCAGCATTATTATGGTGAGGCTCGCGCTATCTTTATAACTACAGAGCGAACGCCATGCTGATGGTTTTTGCGTGCCTTTTTTAGCGATATAATGGCAAAGCAGCACCGGCAATATAGCTGTGATACACGTACCAGCATTGGTACCTGCCGCATATATGGCTATATCAGCGCCACTCAGCGCAAAAAATAGGAAAATCATCACTCAGACCGGCGCAGAATGGCCATCAGCGATTTACATATAGTTTATTATATGGCGGCGACCATTACAAAGTTTCCGCAGCGCGGCGAATAGCGTGCATCATGCTTGCCAGACCATTTTTCCGTGTTGGTGACAGATGCTTATCAAGCCCAATCTCCTGAAGGAATGTCGGCTCTGTTGCTAAAATATCAGCCGCTGGCCTGCCAGAATAAACGCGTAATAATAACGCAACGAGGCCTTGTACGATGGCAGCATCAGATTCAGCTGCATAATGAATAACACCTGTGACATGCTTTTCTGCAGCGAAATAGACGGTCGACTGACATCCCTGTAATTTATGAGCGTCATCACGATAAGATTCAGCAATAGGGGCAAGGCGCCTACCTTGATCTATCAAATGCTGATACCGATCAGCCCAATCGTCAAAGAAGCTAAATTCCTCTATAATTTCAGCAGCAGCCTCAGCAGCAGTGTCCGGCATCATCAATTCCTGTCATATAACAAGGGTTTCGTATATTTATTCTGGCCCCTGAGGGATAGTAGGACTTGCCAGCTATCCGACTTCTGCCCTAAAGCTAATGCAGCAGAGTGTGCGAAACAAGGTCAGACCCAAATAGAATGACACACAATCAGATGATCACATCTTCATCAACCACATGGACACCCATAGATAAATGGTTGCTATATGCACTTATCTGCCTAGCTTTGGCACGCATTACGGCCTTACTTATGACCCCACTATCACTCGGTGTTGATGAAGCACAATACTGGGTCTGGTCTCAGAATTTAGACTTTGGCTATTATTCAAAGCCGCCATTCATTGCGTGGCTTATTGGGCTTAGCCATGGGCTATTTGGGCATGCAAGCTGGGCTGTACGTCTACCAGCAACACTTCTGCAATTTGCCATTTCTCTCGTGCTCTGGCGCGCCGCAAGGTTGCTATTCACAGCCTCTGCTGGGCGTATTGCAGCAATATTATGGTCTGTCATGCCAGCTGTTGGCCTAGGCGGCCTTGTTATTTCAACAGATACACCATTGCTATTTTTCTGGTCGGTGGGTCTGGTCTGTCTGATTACCTCTGAGCAGAGACATCACCAAACACGCCAACTTATCTTTGCTGCTGGCCTTGCAGCTGGCTGTGCTATGTTGAGTAAATATGCAGCGCTTTATTTCCTGCTTGGCGCAGCTCTATATCTCATCCTGACGATGAAAAAGCGTGCATCTCACCTACTACCACCCCTTCTGGCCGGGTTTGTGATAGCCGCAAGCCCAAATCTATTATGGAACCTGGCAAATGGCTTTGTGACATTCCAGCATTTAGGGGAAAATGCAAACTTGTCTGTACCAAGCTATTCACTCGCAGAATTAGGCCGATTTCTTGGTGGTCAGTTTTTTGTTTTTGGCCCCCTGACATTGGGTCTTGCCTTCATAGCGCTCTATCGTCAGAAAACAGCACGTTTGTTTTTGACATGCTTTAGCCTGCCTGTACTTGTCATTATGTGTGTGCAGGCATTTTTAAAAGAGGCAAATGCAAATTGGGCTGTGTCTGCCTATCCGGCAATTACAATTTTACTTGCCGGCTGGCTCTCCTCAGCATCCGGATTGCGTCATTGGATAGCGCGGACTGGCTTGCTTGCTATCGCCATTAATGCAGGACTTGTAGCTGTTGTCACGGTAAGTGTCGCGCTTGGGGATTTCGGCCGGTTTACGCCAAAGTCAGATCCCTTACGCCGCTTGCGTGGCTGGGATATGCTAGCTGCAGATATGATACCACACATCGATGCCTATCAGGTGAAGACGATATTAGCTGATAGTCGGGCTGCAGCTGCGATTCTGCCGTTTCATCTTTATCCACGTGATATAATTGTGCGTGTATTTGATCATGACAATCATCCAACCAATCATTTTGAGCGTGCCTATAATTTTACAAAAGATAGTGTCAAACCAACATTAGCCATTACGGCCCCAGACAGCAGGCCTGTTCCAGATTTTGTTACCTGGACAGGCCCTATCGGGCAGTCGAATGTTGCTATTAGTGCCCGCAGACAGCGCAGCAAAATATTCTTTATTTCGCAATAAAGTATTTTCGGCAACTAAGCCTTATTTTGATCGAGAAACTTTGCAAAAACAGCCAGCGTCTCTTCAGAAATATGGTGCTCCATGCCCTCTGCATCAGCATCTGCCTGCTGAGCTTCAACACCAAGCGCTTCTAAAAAACTAGCCACAAGTTGATGCCGCGCCTTACAGGCAGACGCCAAATCACGTCCAGCATCTGTTAGGAAAATTGAACGATAAGGGCGGCTTTCCACAAGACCTTCACGCTGCAGGCGCTGTATAGTCGCATTTACTGTTGGGCTGGTGACACCGAAGCGTGCCGCGAGGTCGACAGAACGAGCTTCACCTGTCTCAGCAATCAGCTCTGCTATCATCTCCACATAATCCTCTGCTACCTCAGATTGATGTGCTCTGCGAATACGCTCAAATTTCTCAGCACTCACTGACGTGTCTGTATCCAATGGCTGTTGGCTTTGCGTGTTAGACATTATGGAACTCCATCTCTGGCCACTATCTATTATTACCAAAATAGCAGCGTTCGGAAGATAGCCAATAAATTTAGCCTGTGCAAAGTTTTTCGTATTTCTATAGATATTTGGAAAGCTTCAAAATAGTAATTAGAGTTGCAGGCGGAGGCGCTGAAGCTTATATCTGTGGCAATATGTATTTTAATAGACTGCTAGTGTCGCCTGCGGCATCACCTATTATCAGGCTAACTGCATCTGGCCAATTTCCACAGGCCAATTTCAACAGGCCAATTTCATCAGGCCAACTGCATCAAGGAGGACCTTATGACATCTCCAGACACCACAGCTCTTGAAGCGGCTGCCTTCCGCCGCCTTGTCGCACATTT
>WTHY01000120.1:25869-28198 GCA_011522945.1 Alphaproteobacteria bacterium | reverse complement strand
CTCCAGACACCACAGCTCTTGAAGCGGCTGCCTTCCGCCGCCTTGTCGCACATTTTCAGGAGCGGACAGATGTGCAGAACATCGACCTGATGACTCTGTCGGGCTTCTGTCGTAATTGTTTATCACGCTGGTATATGGAAGCTGCACAAGAGGCTGGCTTGGATATGGATAAGGAAGCTGCACGCGAAATTATTTATGGCATGCCCTATTCTGAGTGGCGCGATAAATATCAAACCGAAGCAACAGACGCTCAGAAAGCGGCTTTTGCCAAATCCCACAAACACGACTAAGCGCATATCGCTAGGTAAATTTTTTAGAAAGTCCTGTCATGAATGACTTACCTGTAAACGCCACCACATCAGCAGATCAACTTCGTCAATATATTGAGCGGGTTGAGCGCCTAGAAGAAGAAAAGCGCGGGCTTATGGCTGATATTAAGGATGTCTATTCAGAAGCCAAGGCAACAGGCTTTGAGCCGAAAATCATGCGCCAAATTGTCAAGATGCGAGCTATGGACCGCGATCTGCTTAATGAGCAGGATGCCCTATTATCAACCTACCGACAGGCAGTAGGCCTGCCAGAGGGATCCTAATGGCTGCGGTGCGTACAACGCAAAAACGAGCCCCTTTTGGCGAACGGCTAGCAGCAGCTCTTGCAAGATACAAAACGCCACTTTGTATGGGCATTGACCCACATCTGCCATTACTACCAGCAGTTTTTGGAGTAGCTACACCAAAGATAGGTGATACAAAGACTATTGCCGCCATCCGTAGCTTTGCACTATCAGCCATTGATATTGCGGCTGGTCGATTGCCTGCCATTAAACCGCAAGCTGCATTTTTTGAACAGCATGGTCCTGAGGGTATGATGATGCTCGCAGAAATAGCTGCCTATGCCAGAAGCAAAGACCTTCTTGTCATTATGGACGCGAAACGAGGTGATATCGGCTCAACTTCCGCAGCCTATGCTGAGGCTTTTTTAGGCCTTGATGCCCCGTTTCAATCAGACGCACTCACCATCAACGCCTATATGGGCACTGATACGTTAATGCCCTTTATGGAAGCTGCGGATGCGAGCGGCAACGGCCTTTTTGTCTTGGTCCGCACAAGCAATCCAGGCTCTGCAGATTTGCAGGAGCAAATTATTGACGGCAAACCGCTATATCAAAGGCTTGCTGAGAAACTCGCACCTCTATCACAGAGGCTACAAGACAAAGATAACTGGTCATCTCTTGGCATTGTTGCTGGAGCTACCTGGCCAGACGAAGCACGCCAGCTTCGCTCCATTCTGCCTGCATCACCCTTCTTAATTCCCGGTTATGGCGCCCAAGGCGCACCGGCTTCAGATGCGCTCGCCAGCCTGTCTCGAGACACAGGGTGCTGGCAAGGTGGTTTAGTCAATGCCTCTCGCGGCCTAACCTTCCCGAAAGCAGCTGCAAATCTGAGCGATATGCATAGCTGGCAAACAGCTATTCTAGATCAGCTTGAGGGAATGGTGGCAGATCTAAACGCTGCCTGACTCACCTGAAACATAGCTGTATCGCCTTGTGATGGAAGTAGCTGATAGCTAGGCAATCTTGTGCAATGCAAATGTATGAGATCAAATCCTAACGCGGCCTATCACGCCTGATACATGCGAAAAAGCTTGGCAGCATCATTAGCTGTCAGATTGCTAATGATGGTAAGCTAGATATTTTGGGAACAGATCAAAACACCACCTAAACACACAGCATGGCCCTACAAAAATTTGCGATCAACTGGCACTTGATCACATCTGTTAATGGCTGCATTTTTAATCTCATTAGTTGTACATTTTTATGTATATTCATGTTTTGCGTTTATATAGATTTATAGGAAAATGTGATGACAGTCGATACGGTTCAGACAGGTGAGGTTGTTTGGTATAATGACCGAAAAGGATATGGGTTTGTGCATATTGAGACAGAGGAGATTTTTCTACATCGCTCAGCCTTAGAAAGATTTGGTCTCGCCACAATTTATGCTGGTGACCAATTACAAGTTACCATTACCAAAAATAACCGCGTCATTGTGATTCAGGATATTATCGCGCTTGAGCGCGCCAAATCCAACATGGTGCCAAAAAATACAGAGCCTCAGGATAATGAGGTTGTTGGCACGGTAAAATTCTTTAATCCTGCAAAAGGTTATGGCTTTGTCGATATTGGCGATGGCAAGGCAGATGTCTTTGTGCATCTACGCACCTTGCGTGATTGCGGCATTCATCATCTGAATGAAGGGCAGAAGCTACTTTTGATTGTAACAGATGACGGGCGCGGCCCACAGGCTGCTAGCATAAGATTACTCGCGCC
>WTHY01000120.1:0-25769 GCA_011522945.1 Alphaproteobacteria bacterium | reverse complement strand
TGCCCAACGCGTAGAGTAAACCGCACCCTAATAAAGAGAGTTATGAGCCTATGTCGCAGTCCATTTGGCGGTCATCTTGGATGCCTATTCTTCTTGCTGGCGCCGTCATTGTGTCGATAGGTGCTGGCATTCGCCAATCCTATGGCTTGTTCCTTGTGCCTATCTCAACAGATATGGGGGGCGGGCGTGAATTATTCTCTTTTGCTATTGCGATGCAGAATTTCTTCTGGGGCGCAGCTGCTCCTGTCTTTGGCGCTATGGCTGACAGGATGGGGCCAGCACGCGTGACAGCACTTGGCGGTGTAATCTACATGGCAGGGCTATTTATTATGGCAAGCGTTGTCACGCCTGCCGGCCTCGTCTTTGGTCAGATATTGGCAGGCGCCGCCCTTGGCGGGGCTGGCATGTCTGTTGCCCTTGGCGCTGTTGCACGTGCAACACCTGCTGCACAAAGACCTCTCGCCCTTGGCCTCATTACAAGCTTCGGGTCCTTCGGTCAGTTTTTGATGGTGCCACTAGCCCAATATTTCATTCTAGCTTATGGATGGCAGATAGCTATTTATAGCCTATGTGCGATTGCCAGCCTCTTGGTGGCCTTCTCGCCACTGTTGCGGCATAAACAGCCAGCCCCTACGAGCAATCCCTCAGCGAGCATGCGGGATTTGGCTGAAATGACCACGGGTCAGGCGTTAGGTATTGCGATTAGGCACCGGAATTTTCTGCTTCTGACAGCTGGTTTTTTTGTGTGCGGTGTTCAGGTCGTATTTGTCAGCACACATCTGCCTACCTATCTTCAAGATGCAAATCTGTCAGCAACAGTGGCAAGCTGGTCTTTAGCCTTAATTGGCCTGTTTAATATTATAGGCTCGTTCCTATGCGGCTGGCTTGGCGGACATTTTTCACAAAAAAAGGTACTCGCTTTAGTCTATCTAATGCGCTCAGTTGTCATACTGATATTTATTTCTGTACCGGCAAGCCCTGCGTCAGCCCTTATTTTTGGCGCTGCAATCGGGCTGTTATGGCTTGGCACAATCCCGCTAACAAGCGCCCTCATAGTTGTCTTTTTTGGCCCAGCCTATCTATCTATGCTCTATGGTGTTGCCTTCCTGTCGCATCAGGTAGGCTCCTTTTTAGGCGCATGGCTAGGGGGATATATTTATGACCAACTTGCCAATTATGATTTGATGTGGTGGATGACAATCCTGACAGGTATTCTCGCCTTCATCTTAAATTGGGCCATTCGAGATGAGACAGATGCCACCCACGATGCAGCGCGAAATGCAACATCAGATGCAACCTCACATTAAGCTGGCAGTTGATTTTAAGAGGGCCGATAAACAGCTCTGAATAGATCTGTTCTTACCCCTCAAGCGCGCCGAGATAGCGTTCTGCATCCAAGGCTGCCATACAGCCCATGCCTGCAGCTGTTACAGCCTGCCGGTAAATTTTATCTACACAATCCCCGGCCGCAAAAATGCCCTCAATATCCGTGCGGGTTGTACCGGCCTCAACCGTGATATAGCCCTCATCATCAAGCGCAACAGCGCCGGCAAAAGCAGATGTGGCCGGGTCATGACCAATGGCAACAAACATACCATGTGCCGCAATATCTTCATCAGCCGCGCCGTCTGTTGCAGCAAGCCTGAGACCTGTCACGCCACTATCATCACCCAGAACCTCTTTGACTGTCCGGTTCCATTTCATATGTATTTTAGGATGCTTCAAAAGCCGGTCTTGCATAATCTGCTCTGCACGCAAACTATCACGGCGATGCACTAGGGTCACAGATTTGCAGATATTGGCAAGATATAGCGCCTCTTCAACAGCTGTATTTCCACCACCAATAACAGCAACATCCTTATCGCGATAAAAGAAACCATCACAAGTTGCGCAAGCAGACACACCGCGTCCGTTAAATTGCTCTTCAGATGGCAGACCAAGCCAACGTGCTTGCGCACCTGTTGCCAGAATAACAGTATCAGCTGTCATCTCTGCACCACCATCAAGCTTCATACGGAAGGGACGAGACGAGCTATCTAATTCAGTCACAAGGTCATATACGACACGTGTGCCAACATTTTCTGCCTGCGCTTGCATTTGTTCCATCAACCACGGGCCTTGCACCACATCTGCAAAACCCGGATAATTTTCAACATCAGTTGTAATGGTTAACTGCCCGCCTGGCTGTAATCCAGCAATAAGCACAGGCTCTAGGTTGGCACGCGCCGCATAAATAGCTGCGGTAAGTCCGGCAGCACCAGCCCCAATAATGACGACTTTCTCATGTGTAATCTCTGGGGTCGATGACATTTTCGGTCTGCCTTTTTACTATAAATACGCGTATGATTATCCTTATTTGTTGTGGAAAGGACAGAGCTAAATGTCAAGCCGGACAGAGCTGTTTCATAGGAAATTTCGCAGAAACAACCCTTATGTTACGCAAGGGCGAAACCTAGCAGCAATTGTGATGCGAATATTAGCAGTTCTCCCAACGCTAACTATGTGGACAGTAACAGCTGCAAAAGCTGACTTGCCCTTAACAGGCCAAGCGGTTCAAGGCGGGCTTCTTATCGGCACTGCGCCTATGACCAGTCATGTCACGCTAGATGGTGAACAGCTAGAAACAGATGGTGCAGGACGGTTTCTAATAGGATTTCACAGAGATGATAGTCAGGCACAATTACTTCAAATCCAAAGTGATGACGGTAGCACACAAGCCCATATAATTACGCCTGAGGCTCGAGACTGGGATATTCAGCGCATTGATGGGCTGGCACAAAAATATGTAACGCCCCCTGCCAAGACCCTCGCCCGCATCACCTCTGATAGAGATGCTGTTCAAAAGGCAAGACAACCAACACTTAGGAGCACACAACTCTTTGAGACGGGGTTTCGCTGGCCTGTGAGCGGCCCTGTAACAGGCGTTTATGGCTCACAGCGCATTTTGAATGGAACACCAAGACAACCACATTACGGAATTGATATTGCAGCTCCAAAAGGGACTAACGTTATAGTCAGCGCACCTGGTATCGTCACAATGGCAATGGATCTGTATTACACAGGCTGGACAGTCATAATCGACCATGGTCTAGGGCTAAGCTCGACCTATTCTCACCTAGATGGTGTATCAGTACAGGCAGGCGACACCGTGCTCAAAGATGCTGTGATAGGCGTGGTTGGCTCAACTGGCAGGTCAACAGGCGCACATCTTGATTGGCGTGTGAATCTTGGGACAAAACGGCTTGATCCAAAGATTGTTGCACAAGTCCTGAATGCAGATGAGCTACAAAAAGCTGAATAGAGAAAGTCTTATCATCGTGACACAGAAACATATTTTCATTTTTGGTTTGGGCTATGTTGGAACAGCGCTGGCGGACAGGCTTGCTGCAGAAGGCTGGCACATTACCGGCACGACGAGAGACCCTTCAGCACATAAACGAGCTGGGGAAGCCCAATGGACACTACTCCCCTTTGGGAGCAACGGCGCTATAGATGGCCTAGACTCACATCTACAAAAATGTAACGTAATCTTATCGACGATTGCGCCCCAAGATAAACAGGATCCTGTTCTGCGCTATCATCGTGACTTGTTACGCATCTGGTCAAAGCAAAAATCTGTCTGGTCAGGTTATATTTCCGCCACATCAGTTTATGCTGATGAAATAGATGATTGGGTAGATGAAAATACACCTCCGGCGCCTGCGACAGAGCGTGGACGTGTGCGCGTTGCCACAGAATTAGACTGGCAAAATAGCACTAATGCAGAAATATTTCGCGTAGCTGGAATTTACGGGCCTGGCCGTAGTGCCTTTACAGCACTTCGTGAAAATCGTGCCAGAATCATTGATAAATCAGACCATCTATTTAACCGCATTCATCTAGATGATATTGCTGGTGGAATCTTGGCAGCCATGGCAACACCCGAGCCATGCCGCATCGTCAATTTGACAGATAAGGAGCCAGCAAAACAAGGTGATGTTGTGCGCTATGCCGCTGATTTACTGGGCATGGCACCACCGCCAACCATCCCTTATGAAGAGGCAGATTTAACACCAATGGCACGTAGCTTCTATAAATCACGCCGAAAATTACGCTCAGTACGCTTGGAGTCTGAATTGGGATATAGGCTCAAATATCCAAATTACCGCAAAGGGCTCGAAGCTGTGTTAAAAGCAGATCAAAAGGCAGAGATAAAATAGCGCCTGCAGCTTGAGGCAGAATACAAAGCGATTATTCACCGACCCATTATGATAAGGCAGATTTCGCTGTCTTTAAACAGACATCTGCCTGCCGCAAGCCTAGCTTTCCGAGATCGCAAGCGGCTCGCAGACATAAGTAAAATGTGCGCCGAGATTGAGAAGGCCTGAAATAGACTACGGCGCTACAGCGAGGTGTGTGCCTGAATTTCAAAGATCTAAATAGGCAGAACTATTATGATTTACATATCTCAATATACAATATTGGGCCGAAACAGTGATGATCCAGCTAGTCAGCGCAAGATACGCAGGTCAGGACAACCGGATTAAACACCAGGCGTGCTTCAGCTATAGCTTCATCACATTTAATACAAAAGCCAAAATCACCTGCATCTAGCCTGACGAGCGCCTGGTCAATTTGCTGGATGAGCGCCTGCCGTCGACGCTTGGTCGCGAGTGCCATTTCCTGCTGCTGCAGAGCATCCATGCGAGACAGCCTGCCAACTAATGTCTGATCAAGCGCAACCGGGGCGGATGCATCTTTTGCGATATGCAATGACTGCAAGGTTTCAGCGCGCAATGCTAGTAATCTTGTCTTCCACACATCACTATCTGTCATGACAATAATCCTACCCTACCATCTGGCAGGAGGATACAGCAAAACTGTGCAGAGAGCTGCTCTAGCTTACCTATGAAGAGTCCGCGACTGGCAGATATTCCTGTTACTGTATTTTTGGTTTTAGCGCACCGTCCTGATAGCGTTTGGACATTTCTGACAGGGTAATTGGTTTGATACTATCTGCCTTGCCAGCTGCACCAAACCGCTCAAATCTATCAACACAAAGATCTTCCATAGCATCTGTCGCAGGTTTCAGGAATTTCCGAATATCAAATTCACCCTTATTCAGTGTAGCAACCTTGCGAATCGCCCCTGCCATAGCCAAGCGGCAATCTGTGTCAATATTCACCTTACGCACGCCATGTTTGATGCCGCGCTCTATCTCTTCAACAGGCACCCCAAATGTCTGCGGCATCTCACCACCAAACTCGTTGAAAATTTCCTGTAATTCCTGTGGGACTGATGACGAACCATGCATCACAAGATGTGTGTCTGGCAGGCGTTTGTGAATTTCCTCAATCACATGCATTGCCAGAATATCGCCATCAGGCTTGCGGCTGAATTTATAGGCCCCATGGCTGGTGCCCATAGCAATCGCCAGAGCATCTACTTCTGTTGCCTTTACAAACTCAACAGCCTGCTCAGGATCTGTCAAAAGCTGATCTTCTGAGAGAATACCATCTGCGCCATGCCCATCTTCTTTATCACCCATGCCTGTTTCCAGAGATCCTAAGACACCAAGCTCACCTTCCACGGATACGCCGCCGAAATGGGCCATGTCTGTCACTTGCTGGGTAATGTTAACATTATACGCAAAACTTGCCGGAGTGCGGCCATCAGCTTCCAATGATCCATCCATCATGACTGAGGTAAAGCCATATTGAATCGCCGTCATACAGGTACCTTGTGAATTACCATGATCTTGATGCATACAGATTGGAATTGTCGGGTAGCTGGCAACCAGTCCTTTAATCAAATATTGCAGTAAAAAATCACCTGCATAAGAGCGCGCACCGCGAGACGCCTGCAGAATCACAGGTGCGCCGGTACGTTTTGCCGCCTTCAGGATAGCCAGACCCTGCTCCATATTATTCACGTTAAATGCAGGAATGCCATAATCATGTTCTGCTGCATGGTCCAGAAGCTGACGAAGTGTGATCAGCATGATGCTATCTCCTATGTGAAAAGGACTTAATCTGTTGGAAATTGTCCTGTTTGATATACGCTCTCATAGAGGGTGACTTCATCTGCAGAGCCAAAAATAAAGGGCGTCCGAGCATGAAGACTATCAGCGATTTTATCCATAATCGGGGTCGTACCGTCAGTGGCTCTGCCGCCTGCCTGTTCTACTAAAAAGGCAATGGGATGTGCCTCATAAATCAGCCGCAATCTACCTTCCTCATAATTTGGCCGGCTATCCTGAGGGTATAAAAATATGCCGCCACGTCGAAAAATGCGAAACGCATCAGCGACAAGAGAGGCACACCATTTCATATTATACTGCTTTCCAGCAGGGCCTAATTTACCAGCCTGCAGGCCAGCAATATAGGCAGATACAGCCTCTGGCCAAAATATTTTATTAGACATGTTCATGGCAAATTCAGGATAGGCCGCTGGGATGTCCGGCACCCAGTCAGTTTTCTGAAATACACCATCTGCATCTAGCACAAAAAAGGCCACCCCATCACCAAGCGTCAGTAGCAAGCCTGTCTGCGGTCCATAGACAAAAAACCCTGCGGCTAGCTGCTCGCGACCAGAGATAAGGCAGGCCCCCTCATCCACAGATGCAGCATCTACACCTATCTCAGGCGCTGGATAGATAGAAAAAATTGTTCCAATGGTCAGGTTTGTATCAATATTTGATGAGCCATCCAACGGATCAGCGGCCACCAGAATATCACCATCAGGATTGAGCAAAATAGGGGTATCTTGTTCCTCAGACAGATAGATAGCTGCACCAGCTTGCTTTAGGCGCGCTGTAATATCCGTATCTGCCAGTACATCCAGTGCTTTTTGGTCATCACCGTCAGAATTGCTGCTGCCTGCCAATGCCCCAAAATCGCTATTGGCGAGACCTGTGCGTGCCGCAAGACCGGCAATATGCTGTGCCGCATCAGACAGTGCGGTGATTGCGCTCACCACAGATGCGCTGCAGATATTGTTTGCCACCGCATGCTGTAAATAGGCATTTAACATTATGGTTGCCCCCATAGACGGGCGCCCAATTAGACTATTGGACGCCATGCTTTGTTATTATACGTACATCGCATGGGGGTGCGATGACCGTTTTATCATAATCGACTATTATTCGCGATTGCCAAACAAACGCAGCAGCATCAAGAACATATTGATGAAATCAAGATATAGTGTCAGGGCACCATAAATTGACTTTTTGGTTGCCACTTCATTGTTGTCGCCTGCGACATACATGGATTTGATCTTTTGCGTATCCCATGCAGTCAGACCAGCAAAAATCAGCACGCCGACAATTGAGATTGCAAATTCAAACTGAGCAGAGCCGATGAACATATTCACGAGCATAGCCAGCACTAGTCCAATCAGACCCACAACCAGAAACGCACCAATTGGTGATAAATCCCGTTTAGTTGTATAGCCATAGATAGACAGACCACCAAAGGCACCAGCTGTGATGAAAAAGGCACGTGCGACTGATGTGCCTGTATACACGAACAGGATTGACGACAAAGACAGTCCCATCAGTGCTGCATACACATAAAACATTGTGCGTGCCCGTGCTGCTGGCATCGCTTGGATACGGAAGCTAAGATACATCACCATGGCAAATGGTGCGAACATCACGACAAACTGCAGTGGTGACCCAAAGAAAAGTTGTGCAACGCCTGGAATATTTAAGGCTGCAAGCTTAAGACCATAGGCAAAAAAGCCTGTAAGCGCTAAAGCTGTAGTCATATGATTATAGACGCCTAGCATGTAGCTGCGCAGACCAACATCAATTTGGCTGGCTTGCGCCTGCGCGGTATTCATATAGCGATTATCATCCATGTGGTAACTCCTAATAAAGCGCTAGAAAGCAAAAATACGGACCATTCTACCCCCAAATGTATGCGCTGTAGGGATTTCTTTCAAGACACAGGCACCAAAGAATTTCAGCCTTGAGCCCCAAATCTACCATTAGGTGGAAAGATGTGCGTCTGCAGTTTCAGCAGCTGCTGCTTTTGCATCCAATGCTGCCTGCTGACTTGCTCTGAGGCGAACTGAGTCAGATTTGAGCTGCCCGCACGCAGCCAAAATGTCCCGCCCGCGCGGCGTGCGCACAGGCGAGGCATAGCCAGCCCGCATAACAATTTTAGCAAATTTGTCAATTTGTGCATCATCAGAGCAAACGTAATCTGTACCTGGCCATGGATTAAAGGGAATCAGATTAATTTTTGAGGGAATGCCAGAGATGAGCTTCACCAGAGCACGCGCATCTGCCTCACTATCATTGACACCCTTAATCATGACATATTCCCAAGTTACACGCCGTGCATTTGACAATATCGGGTAATCCCGCACCGCCTGAATTAAGCTTTCCAGATTATATTTCCGGTTAATAGGCACTAATTCATCACGAAGCGCATCATGTACAGCATGCAGACTAATTGCCAGATTTACGCCCAAATCAGCCCCTGTTTTCTCAATTTCCGGCACAATGCCTGATGTTGAGAGTGTAATCCGCCGTTTCGACAGGCCAATACCTTCCCCGGACATAATGATTTTCATCGCATCTCTAACATTATCATAATTATAGAGAGGCTCACCCATGCCCATCAGCACGATATTTGTCAGACGTCTATCAATTTTTCCAGCTGGCCAATCACCAAGCTCATCCATAGCCAATAAAATCTGGCCTGTTATTTCGGCAATCGTGAGGTTTCGGACCAGCCTTTGTGTGCCTGTGTGGCAAAATGAACAGGTTAATGTACACCCAATCTGGCTTGAAATACATAAGGTGCCTCTATCCTCATCTGGGATATACACCATCTCTGCCTCTTGATTATCCTCTAATCTGATAAGCCATTTAATTGTGCCATCTATAGAATTCTGACGGCGAGACACAGCTGGTCTATCAACGTGAAATTGCGTGGCAAGCAAGCTGCGCGCATCCTTACCTAAATCTGTCATATCTGAAAAATCTGTGATGCCATGGCGCCAAACCCACCGCCAGAGCTGGCTGCCACGAAATTTCGGTAAACCGAGCTCTGCTAAAGCCGAATCAAGTGCTGCGCGGTCAAGCCCTAACAGGCTGCGACGCTGCTGTGCTTCACCAGTCTCCATATTCGTGGCCATTATATCACCTGTTTCCATTGCTGCGCGCTGAACATATGTCGTTCATATAACGCCAAAATTACATCCTAAACGGCCAGCCCTAACAGTAGCTGGGCTTCGCAAAATTATCAGCTACACCATATCAGCCTGCAATTGCTAAGCGTAACGTCTAAGCCATGATATCTCGGGCTTATTCACCCAGGCTTAATTTCTGGGCCATAATGTTTCTACCCATGATGTTTCTAGCCAGCATTTTTTTGGCCATAATTTCAAATCAGGACAGGTTTCGCCTGCCGAGTCTTTGAGGTTACGGGCAAATTTTGTCCATCTGGCTCTTTGCCTTTGTAAAGCCAGATAGCGAATATTCATCTATCGTTTTATTACCACGACTTGAAACACCGGTCACAACCAACTTATTACCGCGCTTCATGCGTGTAATAAGCTTCTGATCATCATCAGGCCCAGCTGCCCAGGCGCGACCTTCTAACGTAAATAAGATTGTTTTATTACCATCAACGCTAAACTCAACCTCACTCTGGCGTTTATACACATAGCCTGCCTTCACAGACACCACGTCTCTCTCAGCTTTACCTGGACCATGTGTGACAAACACACGCGTTTCACCGCGATTATCCCGATTATACTCACCAAGCAGTTTTTTCGGTGTGCTTGAGATAAAGCAGATTCGCCCAGATTGGCCATCCTGCCTATACACAGTCCAATCCTTATAAGTATCCAGCTGCACTAGCTGCGCTTGCGCAGGAAGAGATGAAAATAGAGATGCTGCAACAGCAGCAAGGGTGAAAATGCGGAGAATCATTTAAACCTCAATTCAGGTTAATTTGCCGAATGATGAAAAGAGCTCTGCCCTAACGCGACTAAAATCGCAAATACTACTCAGAAGAGCAAGTCTGTGCGGCCTCTTAGATGAAAAAAATCGTCTTGTCTGCCAAATTTGTGAAAATATGTGACGAAGTTTTGGATTATGAACGGTAAATCGTAAAATTATGGACGATATTCATCAGTTTTCTGAAATAGACCTTGTAAGCCAACCGAATTCGGCGTTACATCATGGTATGGGATCCGGCTCTTCTCACATACCAGATGGCACTGTGCCATCCTGGGACGTTCTGCTTACACGTGTTGGTAGCCAACGCGATAAGCAGGCTTTTGCCTTACTCTATGAACATTTCGCTCCAAGATTAAAGTCATTTCTTCTGCGTCTAGGCACCGATATCGGTGTGGCAGAGGAAATAGCACAGGAAGCTATGGTCATGGTGTGGCGTAGAGCAGAGACATATGATCCGCGTCAGGCAGGTGCTAGCACCTGGATTTTCACAATCGCCCGCAACAAGCGTATCGATCGCATTCGCCGTGATAACAGACCTCTGCCAGATTTCACCGACCCAGCCTTCAGTCAAGATGCTGATGAGCCAGGTGATATCGTACTGCAGCGGCGTCAGGAAGAAGATAAAGTTCAAAGCGCGTTAAAAAAATTACCGCAAGAACAAGCCAAAATGATTCTTTCTGCGTATTACGAGGAGAAATCACATCGAGAGATTGCTGAGGAGAGCGGATTACCGCTTGGTACAGTTAAATCTCGGATACGACTTGCTCTGAACCGCTTGCGGTCTAATTTGGAAGAGATTGAAAGGTAATCTTCAGGCGATGACTGATATGTCCACTGACGAGTTTGAAATTCTCGACGCTTTAATTATTGATTATGCCAATGGTGCACTCTCAAAGCCTCTTGAGGTTTTGATGGAAACACATATGGCAATGAACCCTAAGAGTGCCCGCGCTTTCCGCATGATGATGCAGGTAGGCGGTGTTTTGTTAGAAGACTCAGAACCTGTATCTATGTCGGAAGGCAGTTGGGAGAAAGTTCTGGCGGAAATCGATGCGCAGGAAACACTAACAGAGCCTGCTGGCAACGATAATGATCGAGATCAGTCTCTATTGTTACCACGTCCAATAGCGGATTATATTCCTGCACTGAACTGTCCCGACAGCTGGAAGCGTCTCAGCCGCGGTTTGTCTGAATATGAAATTGATTTTGGCACAACAGTGGGCAAGGCATCAATTTACCGCATTGAGCCTGGCGTTGCCGTGCCATCTCACAGCCATGAGGGCAGTGAGGTTACCTTGGTACTTGCTGGCGGCTTTTCAGATGTAACAGGCAATTTTGGCCCTGGCGATATCGCTGTTCAGCAAAATGGTGCTGTGCATAAGCCTGTTGCTGATGATGATGGTGAATGTATTGTATTTGCCGTCAATGAAGGCAGCATCAAACTAACAGGGCCGATTGGCATGGTGTTAAATCTACTCGCTAAGTAGCGCGTTAAACAACCTCTGTAAAAGCCACCCCACCTTGTGATAGTCCAAAGCCAGCAAGTTTTGCTGGCTTTTTTTGTGGCTTATAGGACATCATACAGCTTGACCAAGCGACAGAGCCCCTGCCCGCTTAGCAAAATCCCACCTAGAAAATCCCTATGGTAAGTAAGGATAAGATTGCGATAATGCTTAAATCACGACGTAATTTACGCATCCAATTTGCAAATAGCCCGGCAGTTAAAGCATTTCTATCGACCTGCCAGCAGATAAAAATCCCCACAGCAAGCAAAACTGCCTGTAATGGCTGACTTGCAACAATCCAGATAACACCCCAAGCCCATAATGATGGTAGGACTGACCAGATAAGCCATGATGTCGCGTGAGCATCCTTAGCATTTGTAGCTGAGATTGTTGCGCCAGCAGCAATACGACCCCAATGCAGCCCGCCCAGAAACGACAATATGATGGCTGCATATAATAATAAGCCTTGTTCAGCTATGCCAGCCATCGTTTCAGGAAGTATGAAGGCTCCGCCTGCCAGACCAACAAACGGAATAAGACCACCATAGCCTAATAGGCCAACAGCGCCCGGCATGAGATTCTGTGATTTATGTTGCTTTGTTTCTGACATTCTATTCACGCCATTTTCTAAAGTCGCATCAAGTCTGGAACATGCCATCTTTGTTTAGTGTCTTCCACAAAAACTGTGATTACGCAAATCCCTAATATATCATAGCCAGACTACTGAGATAGATTTTTAGAGCCTGCCACTATAGATAATGGTCTTATGACTAATCTGTGTGGCTTTAGTACACACGCCAAATAAAGGCGCCTGAGATAGAGGGCAAAATAAAGCATAGAAAAGCTTTCTGTATATCTACTATCTACCAGATGCCGCCAGCCTGAGGTCTGAGCCTAAAAACAGCCTGTCAGTCAGCCACCTTATTTCAATCTAATGTAAAACCCCTATTTTACTAAGATATACGCGCATATTACCAAGGGTATAAAAATTGAGGGCTACTATTGCTAAGGACATACATTGCCGGGGACATACATTACCGGGGGCATACATTTCTAGCGACCGCATTTGCCATAGGATTCGTCTAAAAGCAGAATCAGAGTGCCAAAGGGTTAAGGTAATACAGAGATGTGCCAAAGGCCGTCTACAGGCCCCATTCAAGGCTTAACCACCCTATTTATGGGCAAAAACTTGCATCCCTGATAATTTTCGCTATTAACAGAGGCAGATTCAGACAGTCAGGGAAATCTCATGGCAAAGCAAAAAGTCAATAAGGTCGTACTTGCCTATTCAGGCGGTCTAGATACATCCGTCATTTTGAAATGGTTACAGGAAAGCTATGATTGTGAGGTTATCACCTTCACAGCCGATTTAGGGCAAGGTGAGGATATTGAGCCGGCACGTGCCAAAGCCGAGCTAATGGGTATTAATCATATCTATATCGAGGATTTACGCGAAGAATTTACCCGTGATTATGTCTTCCCGATGTTCAGGGCGAATGCCTTATATGAAGGGGAATATTTACTAGGCACATCAATTGCCCGCCCGCTTATTGCCAAACGTCAGATTGAAATTGCCCGTGAGCTTGGCGCAGATGCCGTCTCACATGGCGCTACCGGCAAAGGCAATGATCAGGTCCGTTTTGAGCTTGCCTATTATGCCTTGCAACCAGATATCAAGGTTATAGCGCCATGGCGAGAGTGGGATTTATCCTCACGTACAAAGCTGATTTCCTACGCAGAATCACACCAAATTCCTGTACCAAAAGATAAGCGTGGCGAAGCGCCATTCTCTGTAGATGCAAATCTGCTGCATGTATCTGCAGAAGGCAAAGTCCTAGAAGATCCAGCCGTTGCTGCGGAAGAATATGTCTTCTCCCGGACCGTTGCCCCTGAAGATGCACCTGACATGCCAACAGAGATTAGCATTGATTTCCTATGCGGTGACCCGGTTGCCATTAACGGACAGGCGATGAGCCCAGCTACACTATTGGCTGAGCTAAACCGGCTTGGGGGTGAAAATGGTATTGGCCGTCTTGACCTTGTTGAAAACCGTTTTGTGGGTATGAAATCCCGCGGCATATATGAAACACCAGGTGGCACAATCCTTATAAAAGCACGCCGTGTGATGGAATCTATCACGCTTGATAGAGGTGCCGCACATCTCAAAGACGAATTGATGCCACGCTATGCAGAGCTTATTTATAATGGCTTTTGGTTCAGCCCAGAACGCCAAATGCTTCAGGCAGCTATTGATGCAAGCCAGTCTGTGGTAACAGGCACGGTGCATTTGAAGCTATATAAGGGTAATATTATTGTCCTTGGGCGCACATCAGATAATTCTCTATATTCTGAGGACCTTGTCACATTTGAAGAAGGCGCCGCAGATTATGATCATCATGATGCGCATGGATTTATCAGGCTGAATGCCCTTCGGCTGCGTGTTCTGGAGGCTGCCCGCCGCAAGATGGAAGGCTAAAAACCTACCCTCACATACTATAAAAAGGCCTGCAGATCTTTACGGATCGCAGGCCTTTTTCATATCTCTACTAACTTAGAGATAATCACATATAAGGTTAGGCGCACCCAGCAAAAACTGCCCCCAAATAAGACTGCACCTATGCCGTGATTTAGTCGGTACAAACCTGACCAACAGATCCATCTGCATTATGCTGTTTCAAAACAACTGTGCTTCCAAGAGCAAGGGAAAACCCTGTCTTGCGTAAACCAGTTTCACAATCTACTGGCGTTACAAAAGAATATTCGGCGACACCATTTGAATGACGACCATATTCTTCAACTGCGTCAACTTGTGATATCATCAAAAACCCCAACACCAACGCAATAGCCGCCATTTTCCTATCTCCTCAAAAACGTTCTTTTGCTCTATTCACGCAGCTATCGATCAGTAATAAGCCGCCACAATTACTCACTAGAGTAGAATTATGGCACATTTTGTCTCAAAATAGGGCAGAAAAAAGTAATCCCCAGCCACATAGAGTACTGGGGATTTGACTATATATAGTTTCCTTTAGAAACATGTTACCCCATACGCGAGGCTACATTGTCCCAATTCACCAGATTATCAAGGAAATTAGATAAGTAAGCAGGGCGCTTATTGCGGAAATCAATATAGTAGGAATGCTCCCACACATCACAGCCAAGTAAGGCTGTCTGACCAAAACAAAGTGGGTTTACGCCATTTTCTGTCTTTGTTACAGCAAGGCTGCCATCAGCCTCTTGTACAAGCCAGCACCAGCCTGAACCGAACTGTCCTGCACCAGCAGCTGAAAAAGCATCCTTAAAGCTATCGACAGAGCCAAATGACTCTGTAATTGCCTTTTCTAACTCTGATGGCATGGCATTGCCAGATGGGCCCATCATTTCCCAAAACTGGATATGGTTCCAATGCTGTGATGCATTGTTAAAGATACCATTTTGCGCCACTGCGCCTGCCTGATATGTCCCTGTGATAATGTCTTCTAACGACTTGCCTTCCCACTCAGTACCAGCAATGAGCTTGTTACCGTTATCCACATAGGCTTTGTGGTGCAAATCATGGTGGAATTCTAAAGTCTCCTGGCTCATGCCAGCAGCGGCCAATGCATCATATGCATATGGCAGGTCGGGAAGTTCAAAAGCCATGTCTATCTCCATTTAGCAGGCGGTGCAGAAAATCTTATACCATAGATAAGACTTACCAAAATATGTAAAGCAATCAGTGTCGCACATAAATGCGTCTGTGCTATCGTCTTCTTATCAGATAAACTTACATTTGAAAATTCAAGATGCCCGTTATAATTAACATTCAGCTATCTTTCAGACTATCAGGATGCTTCAGATGACAAATCATCAAACAGATCACACAAAGCCCTATATTGAACCCTTTATGGGCATGACACCTGAACTGGATGACACTGCCTATATTGCAAGCTCAGCTGCGCTTATTGGCGCTGTACGCGTTGGTGCAGATACCTCGATATGGCATCAGGTCACACTTCGTGGCGATGCAAATTACATCTCGATTGGAGAGGGCACGAATATTCAGGACAATACATGTGTGCATATCGATTCAGCACGCTACCCAACATTGATAGGCAACCGTGTTACAATAGGTCATAGCGCCATTATTCATGCCTGTGAGCTACAGGATAGCTGTTTTATTGGTATGGGCGCCATCATAATGGATGGGGCTGTTGTTGAAAGTCATGCAATGGTCGCGGCTGGTGCATTGGTAACCCCCGGCAAGCGTGTACCGTCAGGCGCGCTCTGGGCTGGCTCTCCTGCAAAAGAGATGCGCAAACTGACAGATGCCGAAATTGAAATGATCGACACCTCAGCAGAGCGCTATGTTGAATTAGGACGTGCTGCACGTCTTGGTCATGATGGTGGCCCCTATACATTATTTTCGCCGCGCCCATTACCACCACGCGCATAGCGCTGCCTATTTTTGAGCTGCGGTTTTGACTAGCCTATTTGACCAAAATGCGCCTTTCTAAGTGCTTGTCACATTCGTCCAACATATCTGACTGGTAGGTCTGACTACGGGACCTGAATAGCACATCTGACTGGTAGACCTGACTGGCACATCTAACGGGCACATCTAACTGGCACATCTAACCGATAGATTTATTTGGGGCATTTCCTTGGCACAAATGACGCATGCGCTTATCACCATCCTACAAGTGAGCGCAAACTCTTATAAAGCTGTCACCCCATCTTGAATCAACAAGCTGCCAACGACCATCAGGAATATAGCAAAAACCCGTCGAAGCTTATCCTTATCCATACGACTGGCTAGGCGGGCGCCCATAGGGGCTGTCACAAACGCAGCAGCTGCAACAATCAGTGCTGCAGGCAGATAGACATATCCAGCTGACCATGCCGGTAATGCTGGTGCATCCCAGCCTACAACAACAAAGCCAAGTGACCCAGGCACAGAGACAACAAGCCCGATCATTGCAGCACTGCCAACAGCACGTTTCAAGGCCCAGCCGAAGGAGGATAGTAGGGGCACTATCATAGCGCCACCCCCAATACCGACAAGTGCAGATATCAAGCCCAAAGCACCGCCAAACAGTGCTGTTACGGCTTGTGCTGGCAAGCCCTGCCGAATGACAACAACAGAATAGAAAAAGGACAAGCTAAGACTGATAGCAAGAATGCCAAAAATGATCTTTAAGCTCGCTGTATCCATCAAATCAGCTACAAAGCCCCCACCCATCGCCCCTATAAAAATAAAAGGCGCAAGACGGCGAACCGCTGAAAAATCAACATTCCCAAGCTTGATATGCGTATAGGCGGATAGTACCGAAGTTGGCACGATTATCGCTAGCGATGTCGCGATTGCTGCATGCATAGGCGACACTGTATTAACACCAGTCCAGACAAGTAGGCTGGCAATAATTGGCACGATAATAAGCCCGCCACCTACACCTAGCAGCCCTGCCATAAATCCAGACAGAAGACCGGTGGCAAAGAGCGGCGCCAACATGAGGAAAAACACATCCATCTTTTACATAGAGCCGATCAGTTTTGTTTACGATTTAGCAGCCTAATTAAAGAGGATGTATCCATCTGACCACCACCTTGATTTGATAGCGCTGTATAGAATTGTGCGACTAGTGCAGAGACAGGCAGCTCAGAGCCATTGCGTGTAGCTTCTTCCATAACAATGCGCAAATCCTTTCGCATCCAATCTACAGCAAAGCCAAAATCAAAGGAATCACGCACCATCGTAGCACCGCGATTTTCCATCTGCCAGCTTTGTGCCGCACCGCCTGAAATCACGCCAAGCACCTTATCCATATCAAGCTCGGCATTCATCCCGAAAGCCATCGCTTCTGACAACCCTTGCAGCAAACCAGCAATACAAATCTGATTCACCATTTTCGTTAGCTGTCCTGTCCCGGCAGGCCCCATATGCGTTACACGCGCACCATAAGCAGACATGACTGTCTTACCAACGTCAAAAGCAGCCTTATCACCACCGCACATGATAGTCAGTTTGCCATTTTCCGCACCAGCCTGCCCGCCAGATACAGGGGCATCTATAAACTGCAAACCACGTGCATCTGCCTCTGCATATAGCCGCCGCGCCACATCAGCAGAGGCTGTTGTGTGATCTATAAATATTGCGCCGGCTGACATTGCAGAAAACGCACCATCAACACCAGTTGTAATCGCCTCTATATCCTTATCTTCACCTACACAGGCACATATAATGTTAGCGCCGGCGGCTGCCTCAGCAGGTGTTTTACAGGCATGCCCACCATGCTGGGACACCCATGCTTCTGCCTTAGACGTGGTCCGATTATACACTGATATATCATAGCCAGCTGAGGCAAGATGCCCGGCCATAGGATATCCCATAACGCCCAATCCAAGAAATGCGACCTTTGCCATAGATACCCCTCATCTAATTTTGCATATGTGCTGTATTTATTAAACCAAGCCTATCTGTACTCATTTATATCTATGCTGAAAATACTGCAGACGGGCCTCTATAACCTATGAGGGCTAGGCTGGTTTGCCAAGATAAAAGCCACACTTTATGCGGGCACCGCCTGGCCACACAGCATTTTTCTAGACCTGACAGATTTTGCTCACTAGCAAAGAGACACAGTTTTGTTTATGTAATACTGAAGTTGATGTAGCATCATATTCAAGACGTTTTTTCGGGGGTTTCAATGTCAGTTCTGGTTTCCGATCACCAAATCGAAATCCTCATTACAGAAGCAGAAATTACAGCCCGCGTAAATAAATTAGCACATGCGATTACAGCCCATTACAAATCGACTGAGCAACTCGTCGTCATTGGGCTATTGCGGGGTTCATTTATTTTTATCTCTGATCTTGTTCGCTCTCTGAATCTACCTGTTGAGGTCGATTTCATGACTGTCTCAAGCTATGGGAGCGGCACTCGTTCGTCAGGCCAGGTGCGTATTTTAAAAGATCTTGAGACTGAAATAAAAGGCAGAGATGTGTTAATCGTCGAAGATATTATCGACACAGGATATACGCTATCTCAGGTTATTAATATCCTCAAAACCAGAGAACCTGGCAGCTTGAAAATCTGTACGCTCCTCAACAAGCCAAGCCGACGGGAAGTGACTGTATCAGTTGATTGGGTCGGCTTTGATATTCCTGACGAATTTGTCATTGGCTATGGCATTGATTATGCGCAGCAGGGCCGCAACCTGCCACATATCGGCAAGGTTATCGGCGCTGACTGATTTTTATGTAATTATGACAGCATATCTGCTTCATGCGGATAGGTTGAGAGAAGCTCACAGCCTGTCTCTGTTACAACGACCTGTTCTTCAAGCTTAACACCTTCACGGCCACCCTCTGCGCCAATATAGGCTTCAACACACAGAGTCATTCCAACTTCAACAGAACCACCATAACCATGCTCTTCAACATCCTCAGGATAGCGGATGCTTGGATATTCATCACAAAGACCAATACCATGAGCTAGCACGCCATAACGTAAGGCACGATAAGCCTCAGGCAAACGATGTGCTTTTGCAGTAACTTCAGCAAAACTCATACCAGGCTGAATCAACTCAATATTTGTCATCACATGATCATAGGCAAGGCGATATAAGCCCTTTTGAATGTCGGTAGGCTTTACATCACCAACGATCCAGCTTCTAGAGACATCACAGCAATATCCATAGGTTGACACCATGTCTGTATCAAAGGCGAGCATATCACCAGCTTCCATGATACGCGGCCCACATTCTTGGAACCATGGGTTTGTGCGTGGGCCAGAGGCTAGAATACGCGTTTCAATCCACTCACCGCCACGTCTGATATTACCACGATGCAAGGCGGCCCAGACTTCATTTTCTGAAACACCCGGCGCGACAACCATCCGCATTTCGTCCATCGCACGCTCACAGGCATGGATCGCACAGCGCATCGCATTGATTTCATTTTCATTTTTAATTGAACGCGCATGCTCTGTTAAAACCTGACCCTCAACAACCTCAATGCCAAGGGCGAGAAGGGCGGCATACCCAGCCTTCTCAATTCTATCAACTGCCAACCGTTTATTGCTGCCAGCCACAGATGCCATGATGGATTGCATCTCTGCGGCAAATTTATCGGCATGATGCTGTGTTTGATCACCTGTTTCGAAGTAGAAGAAGCTTGCGCCACCACGTAATTCACCAACAAGTGGCAAATGTGCTGATAGATGTTCACAATTATGAAAATCCCACAGAATGACCTTGCCTGTTGGCGGCACGAAACATGCACGTGCTGGATTATGTGTCGTCCAGAGCTGCATGTTTGTTGTATCTGTAGCATAGCGTATATTGAGCGGATCAAATAATAGTAGCCCAGCACAATCATGCTCACGAATTTTTTCCTGTAGTCGTGACAGTCGATATTCCCGTAACGCCGGCATATCAGGCGCCGTCAAACCAGCAGCAGCCCATTCATCAAACGCTAAGGCTGTTGGACCAATTTCTACGCGATCATTATCATTTGGTGTGTTATCTGGCTTTAAATGCGCCCGTCTAGTGGGGTCAATCTTACGGTTTGATCCTACAATTAGCTGATCCATTTGATATCTCCTGCCAGTAAAGCCAGTCTGTAAACTTACTCATTTCATCATAAATTTTAACGAGATCTCTATCCACTGAACGACTTTGTTAATGGGAAATGTCGGGAACTTGTAAAATCTGGAATAATTTCTGCTCTTTTCACGAAAACCCCCCTCATTGAAAATAATCTGCAGCAATGCCGTTAAACCACACCTAAAATAGAAATCTATGCACAGAAATAGGCATTATATTAGGAACCTGTATATTGAGACTTTACGGTAGATGCATTTTTGATAAAGATGAAGTATGAGTTGCAAGTCAGCCAGTTTAAGGTGTGTTTTGGAGGACCCAAACCATGAAAGAAGTAGATGCGAAAACAGCTTACGCTGCTCTCTCAGACCAAGCAGATGCGATTCTCGTTGATTGCCGGACAAAAGCAGAGTGGATGCTCATTGGGGGGGCTGATCTCTCTGGTATCGACAAACAACCCGTAATGGTCGAATGGCAATCTATGGATGGGCGCCTTAACTCGGAATTCTGCCATAAAATACGGGACGTAGCTGATGAAGATGCTCCTATCTTTGTCCTATGCCGTGTTGGCGGCAGGTCTGCCACCGCAGCACAAGCCCTGCTTGATGACGGCTTTACTGATGTGACAAACATAACAGACGGATTTGAGGGGCCTGTAAATGATGAAGGGCATCGCTCAAAAGTTGCTGGCTGGCGCGCACAAGGCTTGCCATGGCGACAAAGCTAAAGACAAGCCGCAATCCATAACGATCTTTCCTTTTTATTAGCAAAATATGATTAAATGAGGCACATTAAGGCCATGGAATTCGATAGGTTCTTCAAATTCAGCCAGTTGCTGTTAAATGATCAATTTGTTCTGAGCTATTCTGGCTATGTCTCAGAAGATATTTTGCATGCTGTTGGCGAAACCTTGCGTGAGCGTCTTGAGGGACATGCAAAGAGCAGCACGCAAATTCGTAATGTGTTTTCCATTTTTGTTGAGCTGATGCAAAACATCATTCGTTACGGCGTAGATGGGCCACAACCTGGCCCGACAGATGCAGAAAAACCGTCTTTTGGCATTGTTATGGTTGCTGATGATGGCGATCATATGAATGTGCTGGCAGGCAATTTTGTTTCAGCTGACGAAGCAAAAGATTTAACAGAGCGTGTCAACACCCTTCAGGCATGCTCTTCAGACGAATTGCGGGCCTTATATCGTGATAAGTTGCGGGCACCATCTGAGGCGCAATCCAAAGGGGCAAGCTTGGGCCTTATTGAAATTGCCCGCCGCTCAAGTGTGCCCATTGAGTGCTCTTCAGAAGATGCAGGCAACGGGCATTACTTTTTTATGATTAAAGCTTCGGTGTAGGAAAAATAGGTATGAGTGATTTTCTAGTCGATGCGACTTCGCGGACACCAAAAATTGAACTAAATGCACAGGCAGGAACATTATTACTGGCAGGCGAATCCTACCCAGAAGATGTAACGCAGTTTTACGGCACTTTAAATGAAAACTTAGATGCATATTTCGCTACCAGCCCAACTGCACTGACAGTCTCTATTAAACTCACCTATTTTAACTCCTCATCAGCACGTGCTCTCATGGAATTGATGGATCGTTTGGATGGGGCAGCAAGCGACGGCATCACTGTTACCATTGACTGGTATTGCGATCCTGAAGACGATATCACACAGGAATTTGCCGAAGATATTGGTGCTGATATCACTAATGCCACACTCACCTTGCATGATCTGGACAGAGATGACGAGTGACGATACGGAGCAGCTAATTGCTAGCCTGCAAAGCAAAATTGCCGCCCTTCATGATGATGAAAAATCTGCATTAACATCAGATCTGACGGCACTTCAAGCTCTGTATGCCCGCAAATCCCGGCAGCTCGACAGGCTTGTGAAGCTATCTGATGCTAATGAAGCCAAACTAACCAAAGCTAATAACACCCTAGCAGATTTTAGCCAGAATCTATCGCGGTTTGTGCCGAAAACTGTTGCGGAGGCGCTCAATCAAACGGGTAGCGAGGCGATTGCAAAAACAGAACGGCGTGATGTAACTGTGTTTTTCTCTGATATTGTTGGGTTTACTACCATGACAGAGCGGATGGAACCCGAGCAGCTTGCCTCTGTAATGACAGATTATTTTACTGAGATGACACGCATTTGTGATAAATGGGGTGGCACATTAGATCAATTTGTTGGCGATGCCATTATCATCTTTTTTGGCGCACCAGATAGTGCTGGTACAGAGCAAGACGCCGTGCGCGCAGTATCTATGGCACTTGAAATGCAAAGCCGCCTGTCTGTGATGCAGGCAAATTGGGATGCGGCTGGCTATACAATTCCTTTACGGGTCAGAATGGGGTTATCGTCAGGCTTTTGTAATGTTGGTAATTTTGGCTCAGACAGGCGTCTGCACTACACAGCTCTTGGCAATACGATGAATGAAGCTGCGCGTATTCAGGATTTATGTCCACCTGAGCAGGTGCTGGTTAGCGATGATTGCTATTTGCGTATCAGGGACCATATTGCGTGTGAAAAAGCTGATGAAATTCAGTTACGTGGCCGGGCACACCCCACGCAGCTCTATTTGCCTATCGCCAAGCAAGATAGCGAGGCAAAAAACATCATTTTGGGACGTGAAACAGGCTTTCGACTCTATGTTGATAAAACGCATATAAAAGAGAAACAGAACGTAATCACGCTACTTGAGGCTGCCCTGCAGCTCGTCAAAGAGGACTAATTTTATGGATGTAAATATCGCCCGTATCTATAAACGCGTCTTTGCCAGTGAAACAGATATAGCTGAGTTCCTAGAAGCGGTGAGCTGGATTCCAGACAGATTAAGTGCTGTTGACGTAAAATATCGTTTATATCAGTCTGATGACGACCCAAAGGTCATTTTTGAGATTTGGGAATATCCTGATGAGGATGCCATGGAATGGGTACAGCAATCAATGGAGGGGGCGTCAGCCATACCACGCAAATTCCAAATGACAACTGAAGTGTGGACGACATCTGTTCGTGCCGCACTTGATATCGAAGAATAGGCGTAAAATAGGAAACCGCAAACTTCATGCGCCTGACATTCCAGAAAAGACTGTCTACCCACAGACTGTAATATTGACGTGCCGGCTAAAACCAAGCAGTTGCCGGTCTTCAGAGCTTAACCCGCAATTTCGGTATGAACTCAAAAAGCAAGCGACATGCATAGATACGCAACCAACGGATGCTCATATGTGGCGGCTCGAAAATGCCTACCAATAAGAATTAGCCAAATATACTAGCATCAATATCTTGCTTGGCATCAGATGGTTTAAACGCCAGAAGGCTTACATCATCTCGCCGTTCTTCTGCACCCTGCCATTGTTTTAGCGCACGCGCCAGAGCTCTAACAAGCTTTGCCGGATCATTGGTTTTCGCCTCTTCCAACGCTTGGGCAAATCTGCGATTACCCATCACACGCCGTGTTTCTGCACCTACCTGGGTTAGCATTCCGTCAGTACTGAGCACAAAACTATTTGCGCCAATAGAGATTTTTATTTTCTCACCTGTCAGGCCTTGTGCCTTGCGATCATAGCCGAGGCTCGCTCGGCTACCACGATGGCGTGTTACATCACCTGTCTCAGAGACCGCATATAAATCTATTGAAGCCCCACTAAATTCTAGAGAATCTTCAAATCTATTTAGCTTTATAACAGCACAATCGAGACCATCCTTACCTGACTTGTCATCTGTAACACCAAGAGCATCACAGACCCCAATATGAATACGACGTAATAATTTATCGGCTGGCAAGGCTGTCGGCGCAGATAAAGCGATACGTTCAATCACTGAGGTAACAATCAATGTCATAAAGGCGCCTGGAACACCATGTCCTGTGCAATCAAAGAATACAAGATAATCAACTCCGGAAATCGTACCAGACCAGTAGAAGTCGCCACCAACCAAGTCTTTCGGTTGCCATATCGTTGACACCTTACCAAGCCGCGCTTCAAGTATATCTTTCGTTGGCAGTAAAGCACGCTGAATATTGGCAGCATAGGTGACTGATTCCCCAAAATTACGATTAGTCTCTGCCAATTGCCATTCATTTTCTTTAATCAACGTAACGTCGGACCCTACACCGCGATAGCCTGTGAAAATGCCATCTTTGTCAAATTGCGGCATGACACTAATCGAGATGTGTTTTGCCGTTCCATCATCTTGCAAAATGGAATATTCGAAATTCCGAAATTCTTGCCGATTTTGCAAATCAGAAATATGCGACTGCCAATTAGATGATGACACACCATAGCCCGCCAATTCATCACGTCTGCTGCCCATCAACTCTGAGGGATCTCGCTTAATTTTTTCAAAAAAGCCGTCTGATATCATCGTAAAGCGCAATTCAGCATCCATCTCGAAATACCAATCAGATGAGATTTCTGCCATATCACGAAACCGTGTCTCAGATAGGCGCACCTCATGTTCAGAAATACGTAGCCGGCGCACATAACGGCGTGCACTTGCTGCCATGCGATTATATGTTTTGATAATTCTACCTATTTCATCCTCATAGGCAGATTTTGCAAGCACTGGCACATCTGGTGTTGAGGCGAGCATAGCTGCATTCATAGAATCCAAAGGCTTTAGAACAACACGTTCAAACTGGCGCGAAATCACCAGGAAAATAATCAGCACGATACTTAAAACCAACCCGCCAAAAATAAGTGTTTCTTGGCGCAAATCCATATCAGAAATAGTCTGGTCAATACTCACAGTAATCTGCCGGGACTGCGCCAGAGGCAAATCAAAAGCTAATCGCATGGGTTTTACAGAAGCTGGCATTTCAGCATAATCACAGCCCTCGCGGGGCCATGATGCCAACAGACCTGCCTCGCCATCAAGATATGACGCACAGATCACATCAGAAAAGGCAGAAAAGGACCGTAATATATCATGCATTTGCGCATCGGCGCCTGCCTGCTCTGCGTCATACAGAAAGCTAGCATTTAATACGGCTAAATTTCGTAATTCAATAGTGATCTTATCGGTTGTGTGATCAGCGCGATATAAATGTAGCACCAGGATAATACTGGCAGCTATCAAGATGGATATGGATAGGCTGAATATCAAAAACCGTAGTCTCAGACTTGTTTGAATAGTCTGTCTCACTCCGTTTGCCCCTTAACGATAGCTAGGGGGGGAACATCTTTCCATCTCACTTCAAACAACACAAAATCCTGACTAATAACAAATGGTAGCAGTCGCCGCTAAGACGAATTCAGACTACCTATCTATCAGTATCGCATAATTTGAGTGTTTTGAATATTTCAGTTGTAAAAATTTCCCTTATCAGCATGTCTAGTAAGACCAGATTACCCAAACCGGCCGGCCCGAAAATCTGCAACAGCCTGATGTAATTCTGCATTAGTATTCATAACAAACGGCCCCATCTTAGCCACAGGCTCACCGATAGGCTTACCTGTCATGATAAGCATACCTGCGTCTGCCTCATCTAGAATTTTTACATCTAACATACCTGTTTGGCCCAAAACGGCGAGCTGATGTGGCGCTATGATTTTGCCGTCTATTTCAACAGCGCCCTCATAAACAAAAACCAGTGCATTATGCCCATCTTCAATCTTGTGGCTAAATGTTTTACCTGCCGCAATATGTGCATCCAAATAGCCAATAGGCCAAATCGTCTCAGACGCACCAGCCACACCTTCAAATTCACCGGCCATAATC
>WTHY01000044.1 GCA_011522945.1 Alphaproteobacteria bacterium | reverse complement strand
TCGTTGATGAGCATTATGCGATTCCCTATGAGGTGGAAGGACGATTTTTAAAGGTTGCTATTGTTGATCCAACAACAGCAGCACAAGCTGGACAATTAAAAACACTCTCAAATTTTAATATTGAATTTCAGCTAATCACGCTAACAAATTTTGAATTTTTGCGCGGCCATGAACGGCTGAAATCAGTTTTGGACGCCGCACAAAAAAAACAAAAAACGCAGGCTAAAACACAAACAAACAAAAACAAGCGAGTCAGGTTTGCTGTTGATGATGAGGAGTTAGTTCCTGACTTCTGCACACATATTCTAGAATCAGCCATTGATAGTGGCACCTCTGATATTCACATCGAACCGTTCCGAGACATTGCCCGTGTTCGCTTCCGGATTGATGGTCGCCTCACAGTGCGTGATGAATATTCAGACTATGTCTACAAGCATTTCTTAGGGGTTGTAACGCGTTTTAAAATCCTGGCAGACTGCGATATTTCAGAAAAACGTCTACCGCAGGACGGTGGTATCACCATGCGCTATGCTGGTGAAGATATTGATTTTCGTTTCAATGTTTTGCCCGGGAAATATGGCGAACGTATCGTCATGCGTATTTTGAAAGGTGATCCATCTCTATCACTAGACAGGATCGGCCTTTCCCAGCAGAATTATGATGCTGTTATTGATGCAATTACAGCGCCGCAAGGCATGGTTCTTGTTACAGGCCCGACAGGGTCAGGCAAAACGACAACGCTTTATGGCTGTTTGCAGCATATTAACGACCCTGAAACAAATATTATGACAGCAGAGGATCCTGTTGAATATTATCTTGAAGGTGTTGCCCAGACACAGGCGAACGAACGTATTGGCCTAACCTTTAATGCGATTTTGCGTGCCTTTCTACGTCAGGATCCTGAAGTAATTCTAGTAGGTGAGATTAGAGATCAAGAGACTGTCGAAATTGCTGTGAAAGCAGCCCTGACAGGACACCTGCTTTTATCAACGCTTCATACGAATGATGCTATCGCTACGATTACACGTCTGATGAATATGGGTGTGCCGCCTTTCATGATCGCTGCGGCAACCTCTCTTATTATGGCGCAACGTCTTGGACGGCCAAACTGTCAGAATTGCCTGACAGATGATGTGCAAATTACGCCTCAGGACTTACTAAAAATTGGCTTTACAGAAGCAGAAATTCCAGAAGTAAAACCAAAAATTGGTGTTGGCTGCGATAGATGTGGCGGCTCTGGTTATAAAGGGCGTCGCGGTGTCTATGAAGTGCTGCGCATTACACCGCAATTAGAAGATGCTATCTTACGAGAGGCTTTAGCCCCAGAATTATTGGCTGCAGCTCGCGAGGATGGTTTTGAGACAATGCAGGATATTGCAAGAGGCTTTATCAAAGAGGGTATCTTCTCCTTTGCTGAATATAGCCGCATTCTGGTACTTTAAAGAGGTAAGGCTTTATGGCACTAGGTCCACAACTCAAAAAATTCAAATATAAAGGCCGCAAAAAAGGCAAGCGCCTGAAAGGTGAGATGGAGGCTGAGAATCTGCTTCAAGCCAAAGCCATTTTACGCGGAGATGGTGTCAGAGACGTTACAATATCCGAGGTAAAACCAAAGCAAAAATCATCTCTTGATATTGATATTACATGGGGACCTTTTGGTGCGATTTCTGCAAAGGAAATCATGGTTTTCACAAAGAAAATTGCAACCATGATGCGCGCCGGCCTACCTATTGTTGAAGCTATGATCCTTGTGTCTGACCAGACAAAAGATGCGAATTTAAAACGCGTCAATAATGACATGATCCATAAATTAAATGGTGGTTCATCGCTGTCTCAAGCTTTTAGAGCTCACACGCGCTATTTTGATAATGTGTATCTGAATATGGTCGAAGCTGGTGAGGTGTCTGGTAAATTAGATACCTTCCTCGACAGGCTTGTTCAAATGCTTGAAAAACAACAAGCGATTAAAGCCGGTATTAAGTCTGCCCTATTCTATCCTATCACGCTTGTGACAATCACTGTCTCCATCTCCTATTTCATGCTGACAAATGTCGTGCCAACCTTCCAGGAAATGTTTGAATCTCTTGGTGCGGAGTTGCCAGCCCCAACTCAGGCTATCGTTGATGCGTCAAACTGGATCCAACAAGGGGAGAATGTCGGGCGCGTGGTGAATACAGCCTTTGCCATATTTCTAGGCAATAAAATCCTTACACGATATGTGTATCCCTATCGGAAGATAAAATCGATGATTGCGCTGCGTCTTCCCTTAGTCGGCGACATTATCATCAAATCCACAGTTGCACGAATGAGTTTACTACTGGCGAATCTGCTTGCTGCTGGTGTGACAGTTGTGGAGGCCTTGCGTGTTTGCTCGACAATTTCCAACAACACGCAATTCAGAGAGGCAATGGACCGTATTCAGGCCAAAATTGTGACAGGTGCGCCGCTATCACAGCTCTTTGCCAATGAGAAAGTATTTCCGATTGCACTAAGCCAGCTCATGGCAGTGGGCGAGCGCACCGGTAATATGGATGAAATGCTGGAATCTATCGCACGCTATTATGAAGAAGAATTCCAAACAGTTGTTGATGGTCTGTCCACAGTGATTGAACCACTTATGATTGTGCTCGTTGGGGCAATGATTGGTGCCATGGTTGTGGCTCTGTATCTACCTATCTTCTCTGCTGGTGACGCCTTTAGTGGCGGGTAAATTTATGCGCCGCACTTTCGTCTTACATGGGATTGCGATTATACTGCCGATTTTATGCGGTTTAGCGTTACTCATTGATTTTCAGGGCATAACCTCTAGGTTGCGCGACCTGTCTCTTGATAGCTATACACGTATTCAACCTTTTGAAGGTAATCCTGAGATTGCCCAACAGCTAGTTTTTGTTGATGTGGATGAAGCAAGCTTAAAAGCCTTTGGTCAATGGCCGTGGCCACGTCATTATTTGGCTGTTTTATTACAAAATATTGGTCTTCAAGAACCGCAAGCTATTGGCTTTGATATATTATTCTCCGAAAAAGATAGGTTTAATACAGAAGCGCTAGAGCAGCTTGGTGGATTAGAGGCTGGCACATTGAATGACATGCTACCAGATGGGGATGGAAATTTTGGCGCTATGCTCTCTCTCACCCCATCTGTATTAGCGCTTGCGCTGTCACAAGATGGCAGTTCAGAAACGGCCTTTATACCAGGCTCTATTTCAGTCATTGGGGCTGCACAAGTGCCTGTCTTGGAAGCCCCCTATTTATTGTCCCCAACAGAAGCATTACATACAGCTCCAGGCGCTGGCTTTGTATCTCTTAGTCTTGAGCGTGACTCAATCGTGCGTTATGCCCCGATGGTTGCCCGCTTTGAAGATAGATTACTGCCTTCATTTTCAGCTGAATTACTCCGTGTTGCCCAAGGCGCGAATGGCCATATCCTAAAACAATCTGGAGAGACTGGTGAAATCGTTAACCAGCTGCGGACTGGCCGCATAATATCAAAACTTGACCAGTTTGGTCGCTTACCCCTCTATCTGGGTTCCGCTGACAGGTTTCCTGTTATTTCTGCACAAGATGTGTTGATAGGGGAGAATCTAGATAGGCTCGCTAATGCGATTGTAATTATCGGCAGCTCAGCTACTGGATTAAAGGATATTCAATCCACCGCTTTAGACGCAGCTATACCTGGTCCTCTTATTCATCTGCATATTCTGCATCAGATATTAAGCGGTGCAGCTTTAACTAGTTCTGAAATTACTGGGCTGATTGAAATCAGTATCTTTATTTTCGTTGGCATTTGCCTAGGCTTGGCATGTTTACGACTAGTGGTTGCCCTATCTGCCCTATTGGTAGCAGGTGTTAGTATGGTCGCTGCCTATGCGAGTTTTTCCATCTTTATAAACCAGATGATACTGACAAATGCTGTTGCAAATATAACTATCCTGCTCATCACAGGTATAAGTGTGATTATCTTGCGTGCACTATCAGAAGAAGCTAATCGAAGACAGTTGCGCGCCGCTTTTGGTCAATATTTATCACCGGCAATGGTTAAAGATATCGAACAGTCCGGGCAAAAACCGGAATTAGGTGGCACAACAACGGATATTTCTGTTTTCTTTCTGGACATTCGAGGCTTCACCACCTTATCAGAGACATTAGCTGACAGACCGCAAGATCTCACAAAAATCATTAACCATATTTTGGACCATTGCACACAGATCATACTTAAGCATGGCGGTACATTGGATAAATATATTGGTGATGCAATCATGGCATTTTGGAATGCCCCTGTAGCTCAAGCCGATCATGCATTGCGCGCTATGTCTGCAGCGATTGAGATCCAAAACAGCTTAGATGATTTAAACCGCGCCCTTAAAACCATGATGGGAGATAACTGGATAAATCAAGATATCTCAGTTGGCATTGGCATAGCGACAGGCCCTGCTGTCGTTGGTAATTTTGGGTCAAAACAGCGTTTATCCTATTCTGTGCTTGGAGATACGGTGAATTTGGCAGCCCGTTTGGAGCCTGTTGTTAAACAGACAGGCATTCCGATCACGGTCTCAAATCGCACAGCTGAACAAGCTGGATTAAATGATGTGCATCTTCTGTCTGCAATAACGGTCAGAGGCAGGCGTGAAGCTGAAAAAATCCATGGTTATTTTTTGTTAGATACGGCGCAAACTAAGATACAGAATGCATTGTCAGACGCAGCATGCCTATCAGACAGACAAACATTATCGAAACTCATTAAAGACCATGCGGATAGTTTATCTCAGTCAGATTATCCAATACGTCTACTCGACTTCTATAGACACATCTGTGATAAATAATTAATACTCAGACTAGTGCAAAATCGTGATTGAAACCGGCTGGATGGTTAGCCATGAAAAAACGACTTCTTCCTCTTTTATTTGCCTTATGCGCCTTTGCCAATATACAGGCACCTGCTTTTGCACAGGAGGAAACTACAATCCTCACTGAAGATGAAGCATTCGCAGCTGTATTTGCGGATCCTGGGAACATCCAGCTCAATTTTCAGCTTGCCTCTATACAACTGCAAAATCAGAATTTCAAAGAAGCGGCTGGTACTCTAGAACGCATTCTTATTTTACTACCAGGCAATCCGTCCGCACAGCTTCTGCTGGCACGGGTTCAGGTGCAGCTTGGCAATAACCCAGAAGCCAAGCGCTTAGCTGGCTTGCTGGCTGCGAATGAAAC
>WTHY01000193.1 GCA_011522945.1 Alphaproteobacteria bacterium | reverse complement strand
CAGCTGGTACCGTGGATTGTGAAGGTTTGGACATTGCCGCAGGTTGCCCCGCTGCTGCTGTTGGCGCTGATTCAGACGTGGCTTGCGCTGCAGCTGTTGTCGCAACCGGCTCAGACGCCACAGCTGTGGCGCTAGGCGCAGGAGAGGAAGCAGCAGGCACTTCCAAAGCGCTGGCATCCTCTCCCTCTTCGGCCAATAGACCAATGACAGAATTCACTGCTACATTTTCACTACCGGCAGCCACCAGAATCTTACCCATTACACCATCATCAATAGCTTCAACTTCCATGGTGGCTTTATCTGTTTCAATTTCTGCAATCACATCACCTGACCGTACAGCATCACCCTCAGCAACCAACCAGCGCGCCAATGTGCCTTCTGTCATGGTTGGTGAGAGGGCTGGCATTAAGATTTCAATAGCCATGATTATAGTCCCCCTTCACGGAAACAGGCACGCTTTGCAGCGGCCACTATCGTATCCACTTGTGGTAAAGCTAACTTCTCAAGATTTGCCGCATAAGGCATTGGCACATCTTCACCCGCTACACGCTCAACAGGTGCATCCAAATAATCAAAAGCGCCATCCATGACCTGCATAGCGAGCTCAGCACCAATGCCAGCAAATGGGAAGCCTTCTTCACAAGATACAAACCGATTTGTTTTGCGCACAGAGGTCAACAAGGTTTCTGTATCCAAAGGCCGGATTGTTCGTAAATCAATGACTTCGGCATTAATGCCTTCAGCAGCAAGCTGTTCTGCAGCTTCAAGTGCACGCCCCACCATGATGGAAAAAGCACTAATCGTAACGTCGCTTCCTTCACGAAGCACTTTGGCTTTTCCGATTGGCACTACCCAATCATCATGATCTGGCACTTCAAATGACTGACCATACATCACTTCATTTTCAAGGAAAATCACCGGATTAGGGTCCCGGATAGCGGCCTTTAACAAACCTTTCGCATCCGCAGCAGACCATGGAGATACAACTTTTAAGCCAGGGCAATGTGCATACCAGCTGGCAAAACATTGTGAGTGCTGTGCCGCAACGCGGCTAGCCGCCCCATTTGGTCCCCTAAACACAATAGGGCAGCCCATTTGACCACCTGACATGTATAATGTCTTAGCAGCAGAATTAATGATCTGGTCAATAGCCTGCATCGAGAAATTAAACGTCATAAATTCTACGATGGGTCGTAACTCCCCAAAAGCGGCTCCAACACCTAAGCCAGCGAAACCATGCTCTGTAATAGGCGTATCTATGACACGTTTGTCAGAAAACTCGTCTAAAAGCCCCTGAGTGACTTTATACGCGCCCTGATATTCTGCTACTTCCTCACCCATGACAAAGACACGGTCATCTTTGCGCATTTCTTCTGCCATAGCATCTCGCAAGGCTTCACGTACAGTCATTGTTTTTGTAGGACCAGTCCAATCTGGCTCTGCCAAAATCGGCGCCAGAACAGGGGCAATAACAGCCGCCGCTGATGCTACTGGCTCAGCGGTTGCCGGGATAGCAGCTAAATCCTGATTTGAAGCTGTTTCCTCTGATGCAGCAGGTGCAGATGGCGCGGCTGAGAGGTCTGTTTCCCCCTCTTCCAGTAATGTGGCAATCACTACACCAACCTGCACATTATCCTGACCGGATTCTACATGCAGAGCACCAATTTTACCCTCATCAATCGCCTCTACTTCCATAGTGGCCTTATCTGTCTCAATCTCTGCAATTACATCACCAGAGCGCACCTCATCACCAATGGCGACAAGCCAGCGTGATAACCGGCCCTCTGTCATGGTTGGTGATAATGCCGGCATTTTAATTTCAATAGTCATAATGCCGCCCCCTTAAGCGATATCTTCAATCAGAATGTCAGTATAGAGCGCGCTTGGATCTGGAAGCGGGCTTTCCAATGCAAAATCTGTTGCCTCTGAAACAATAGATTTCGCCTTTGTATCCAGAGCTTTCAACTCTGCCTCATCAGCACCCTCACGCAGCAAAAGGTCACGCAGCTGATCAATCGGATCATGCTGCTTGCGCATAGCATCAACCTCATCGCGTGTGCGATATTTAGCCGGGTCAGACATAGAGTGACCACGATATCTATAGGTCTTCATTTCCAAAATGAATGGGCCTTTGCCAGAGCGGCAATGCGCCAAAGCTTGCTCTGCTGCTGTACGAACAGCAAGTACATCCATGCCATCGACTTGCATACCAGGTATGCCATAAGCTTTTCCTCGGTCACATAAATCGGTACCTGCTGCTGCGCGTGGCACGGCTGTTCCCATCGCATATTGGTTATTTTCAATTACAAAAATGACCGGTAATTCCCAAAGCGCAGCCATATTAAAGGTTTCATAAACCTGACCCTGATTGACAGCGCCATCACCTAGATAGGCCATATTTACCCCGCCATCACCCTTATATTTATGGGCGAAGGCCAAACCTGCACCAATCGGCACCTGTGCAGCCACTATTCCATGTCCGCCATAGAAGTTTTTCTCACGGCTAAACATGTGCATTGAGCCGCCCTTACCTTTGGAATAGCCGTCAGCACGTCCTGTTAATTCGGCCATTACGCCGCCAGCATCCATGCCACAAGCCAACATATGACCATGGTCTCGATAGGATGTTACGATAGAATCGATGTCTTCAGCGACAGATTGCATACCGACAACAACTGCTTCCTGGCCGATATATAGATGACAGAAACCACCAATCTCGCCCATGCCATATAGCTGACCCGCCTTTTCTTCAAATCGACGAATTAACACCATATCATAATACATCTGCAGCATATCAGAATGCGCAGGACGATCATTTACAGCACTTGCCTTTACGGATTTAGGCGGACGCCCTGGTTTTTTTGCTGATTTTTGCGGTGCGCTTTTTGCACGAGCCATCTATTCCTCCCTAGACTGCTGCCTTAGATACAACAACTAGGTTAGAATTAGAGTGAATAGCATTTTTTTCAACAGTTTTATATAATTGTTTTTATTATATTTTTTTAATCTAAACTGTTTTTCGGTTAATTTAGAAAATTTCTAAAATTTCAAATCATCAAGCTGAATTGAAATAATGACATCACGTTCGCTATACAGACCTAATTCAGCACGAGCTGTTTCAGCCAGCATATCAGCATCTACAGATCCGTTGCGCATCAATTCGATACGGTGGGATAAATAGGCATTAGATTTCCGCAATAAGGAAAGCTCTTCACGTGCGAGCAAGATTTCATGGTCCAAAGATTCTCTTGCAAGCAAACCGCGCTCTCCAACCACCATATGAAAGCCAAAGAAACAGACCGTACCAATTTGGATCAGGGCCCCAATGATATTCACAGATCGTTTCATAGCTACATCCTAATTCAGATTACCTAGCACCATTGAATCAGAGACGATTCGCCGCGTCAACACTCAAAGCGAATCGTTACAGATAAACAAAATTATCAGCATCAAGAGCCATTCCTGTCTGATTGTTTCAGATAAGGTAGCGGCGTTTCGTTATGCAAGGCGCTATAAGAGACAACACCCAGACTTATGAGATGACGTCAGACCACTAAGATGTGATGCAATTACATACCACATAACAACATGCGATGCGAAAATTCGCCACCAGAGACACCAGATACGAAGGCACCCTGCAGATAGATATAAGACGTGAAGCTACCCTAATTCACGCTAGCCGGCAAAACCTGTCACATAAAGGATATTAGACAGGAACTGCCGGTAGAATGCCTAAACTTCCTCTAAATTTCGGAAGTCAATATGACTAGCGTAGAGCGGCACGCCCTGCATAGGCAGCCATAGGGCCGAGCTCTTCTTCAATGCGCAATAGCTGATTATATTTGGCCAAACGGTCAGATCGCGACAAAGATCCAGTTTTAATCTGGCCTGCATTTGTGGCGACAGCCAAATCAGCAATAATACTATCTTCAGTTTCACCAGACCGATGCGAAATCACGACACCAAAACCAGCTTGTTTTGCCATGTAAATCGCATCCATAGTCTCTGATAAGGTACCAATCTGATTTACCTTCACCAGAATAGCATTCCCTGCCCCCATCTCAATGCCTTGCGCCAAACGCTTAGGGTTTGTGACATACAAATCATCACCAACAATCTGCACAGTATCGCCAACGGCTGCTGTAAGCGCCTTAAACCCATCCCAATCATTCTCATCAAGCGCATCTTCTACAGAGGCGATTGGGAAGCGTTTACATAAATCCGCCCACATGCTTTGCATTTCTGATGAGCTCAAGATCCGGTTTTCACCACCAAGATGATAAGCACCATCTTTATAAAACTCTGTCGCCGCAGCATCCAATGCAAGAACAATATCATCTCCTAATGAATAGCCAGCACGCTCTACAGCCCGCGATACATATTCCACAGCCTCATCAGTACCGCCAATGGCCGGCGCAAAACCGCCTTCATCGCCGACCGCCGTAGACAAACCTGCCTTTGACAATTCTGCCTTAAGGGCATGAAACACCTCAGCACCCATTTGCAGCGCTGTTGAAAAATCTGGCGCATTTACAGGCATGATCATAAATTCCTGCACATCAAGAGCATTATCTGCATGTGCGCCACCATTTAAGATATTCATCATAGGTGTTGGCAGAAGATGGGCATGCACACCGCCCAGATATTTCCATAATGGTAGCTGCGCACTATCAGCAGCAGCCCGAGACACAGCCAGAGACACACCAAGTATGGCATTTGCACCAAGGCGCGCCTTATTTTCCGTACCGTCAAGCTCAATCATATCAGCATCAATCTGCCTTTGATCAAGCGCATCAGTCCCAACTAGCGCATCAAATATCTCTGTATTTACTGCCTCAACAGCCTTTAACACACCTTTGCCATTATATGCCGATTTATCACCATCTCGCATTTCCACAGCCTCATAAGCCCCTGTCGAGGCTCCAGAGGGCACAGCAGCACGGCCAGCAGAGCCATCCTCAAGAACGACGTCAACTTCAACTGTAGGATTGCCACGTGAATCCAAAATTTGGCGGGCATGAATATCTAGAATGGCTGACATGGATCTTATCCTCTTACTTACTTTACAACTTCAGTTAGTGATTTTATTTGGTGACTTACTGGGTAATTCTACTGGGCAATTCTACTGGGTAATTCTACTGGGCAATCGCCGCGTCATGAATGGCAGCTAATTGCTTCAGGAATGCTGGCATTTCAGATAGTGGCACCATGTTTGGGCCATCT
>WTHY01000205.1 GCA_011522945.1 Alphaproteobacteria bacterium | reverse complement strand
TATTGCCATTATTGGAGGCGGATTTACTGGCATATCCGCCGCTCTAAATCTCGCCGAGCGTGGCTATGAAGTATCGGTTTTTGAGGCAGCGGCAATCGGTGCTGGCGGCTCTGGCCGCAATGGTGGTCACCTTTGTCAGGGTTGGTCGACAGATTTTGAAGTCATTGCCAAACAGCTTGACCCTGCCTATCGGCAAATGGCCTGGGAGGCTGGATGTGAGGCTGTTGAGACTGTTGCAGACCGCATTGCAACACATAGAATTAGCTGTGATTTAAAATGGGGTTATGTGCATGCTGCCCTCCATAAAAAGCAGCTAGAAGAAGCCTTATCTATGCTAGATACTTATGAGGCCTTTCACTATCCGCATATGCAGGCACTAGCTGATAGACGAGCTCTATCAGCACATATTGAAAGTCCAGCCTATATAGGCGGTGTGTTTGATAAACGTTCGGGGCACATCCATCCTCTGAAATACCTATCTGGATTAGCAGATGCGGCGAAAAAGGCTGGCGCCAATATATATGAATATATGCCTGTTACTGCTGTTCACAAAACAGCCACAGGGCACAGAATAGAGCTAACATCTGGCCAGCAAATTACAGCGCAAATATTATTATATTGCGGCAATGCCTATCTGGGCGGGCTTGCCCCGCGCCAGCTCAAACTGCGTCTAGCACATGTAAGCTCCTCAATTCTAGCAACAACATCTCTTACAAAGTCTCAGCAAGAAGCATTATTGCCAACCAATGCAGCTATTGCAGATGGCAATACAGCTTTGAATTATTTTCGCTTTGATGCAGAAAGACGGCTGATATTTGGCGGGCGCGCAAGTTATCTGAATAGAGAGCCAGCACATTTAGAAGCTGATCTGCGCAAACGTTTAATAGCTGTCTTTCCGAGTTTAGCAAATCAGCCTGCAGAACAGGTTTGGACAGGGCAAATTGGGATCACTGTGAATCGTGCACCACATTTTGGCAGAACCAAAGACGGGGCCTATTTTGCACAAGGCTATTCAGGACATGGTGTGGCGCTATCCAATCTAGCCGGGAAAATGATGGCTGAAGCGATTGCCGGTGAAACAGAACGATTTGAAATATTTAGCCGTCTGAAACATCTGCCATTCCCGGGCGGACCGTTGCGCACACCAGCATTAGCGCTTGGCATGAGCTGGCATAAATTACGCGACTGGCTACAAATATAACCCACTAAATCTGGGGATTGTTTTTAAATCTTAATACCCCCCATCATGTCAGCCTTGAAATCAACTTTCGGGGGGAAGATCATGATTGACTTTTTAATGCCATATATCACCTGGCAGCTAATTTTAGCTGTCTTAATCGCTTACGGGTCTGGTTGGATATGGTACTCAGATTCTGTGCTAGGCAAAACATGGCGCGAACAACAGCCACATCGCACCCAAGAGGATTTTGATGGTATGGGCGATATGCTCATATCGGGTGCTATCAGCCTAATTCTATCAACAGCCCTTATCATTATACTTGTTGATGCTTTTGGAAAGCATGGACTACTGCTCTTTATTTTGGCAGCGCTGGCAGGGATGTATGTTGATAATAGCGCGAATGGTGGCACACGCAAAAAATGGATGATTGATGGTGGTTATGTTGTTCTTCAATATATCATCATAGGCATCGGATTGATGGTATCATCTATATAAAAAATACCCATGGATGGCAGGTTATTTCTGACCTGCCATTACGTCTAGCCAGTCATGCGCAATAGTCGCTGCCGCAAGGGATGTTATTTCTGCGTGATCAAATGGCGGGCTGACTTCAACAAGATCAAATCCAACCATCTGCAACTTACCGCACCCTCTAATCAGCTCTAACGCCTGCCAGCTCGCAAGGCCGCCAGACACGGGGGTACCTGTGCCAGGCGCAAAGGCAGGATCAAGCACATCAATATCAAAACTCACATAGGTAGGTCCATCGCCTACAACATCCTGGATTTGTGACAGCACAGCCTCGACACCCAGCTTATGCACCTCTGGCGCTGTGATGTTTCGAATACCAACATCTAAATCATTATGGGTGCGCAAGCCAACTTGTACCGAGCGCTTTGTGTCAATCAGGCCCTCTTCGACAGCACGTAAAAACATTGTACCGTGATCAAGTGGTCCAAAAGCAGGCCAGGTATCACAATGCGCATCAAACTGAAGCAATGCCAGCGGACCATAAGCCTCCGCATGTGCCTTCAATAACGGATAGGCAATAAAGTGATCACCGCCTAAAGACAGCATCTTGGTGCCTGTATCGATTACAGATTTGGCGGCTCTATAAATATCCTCCTCAATCGTAGCTGGGTCATGTGGGTTGAGGACTATGTCACCATGATCAACAACAGATAATATCTCAAACGGATCACGACCTGAGGGGAATGCTTTTAATTCTGCTAATTGCACAGACGCAGCACGAATAGCACGCGGTCCAAGACGGCACCCCGGCCTGTAGGTTACAGCACCATCAAAGGGTACACCAACAACAGCTATGTCTGCCTCTGATAAATCCTCACGGTAAGGTCGACGAAGGAAGCTCAAGGCACCGCTATAAGTTGGCTCAAAATACCGACCTGCAATATCTGTGCGGCGCCACGCCTGATCGCCAAGCAGCGCATCACCTGTGGCGCTGCTTCCTGACTTGTCGTTCGTATTGGAATTATCTGTCATAATATTATGCTTTCCGGTGCGCAGCTTTGCGGCCATCCTGTTTTTTACTTGCTAAGAACATATCAAATAAAAGCTGAGGCAGATAGCGTGCAAGCCTTTCAGACGTCTCAAAACGGTCTAGCGCCTCATCAAAATGCTTCGGCAATTGTGGTAAGGCCTGTTTATAGCTATCACCCTCAGTAGGGGCGGGGGGTTCAAGTTGTAACCCCATACCCTCAGTTGCAGCGGCAAGTATGACTAATAAGAATAGAAACGGATTCGCCTCTGCTGATGCAGGTCGTATTTCCATCCGTCTGGCATTTGCATCACTATTCGGAATGCGGACAGCAACTGTGCGATTATCATATCCCCAGCTTAGACTAGTTGGCGCATGGCTGTGCGTTTCAAGACGTGCATAACTGCTTGGAAATGGCGACATGATAAGGCTTGCCTCTGCCAATACAGCCATAACACCAGCGACTGCCTGCTCTAACAATGTCTCATTTGCTGCAAAGAGATTTGTTCCATCTGCCATTTGCAAGGATAAATGCAAATGCAACCCATTACCGGGCTGGTCTGACATAGGTTTAGCGGCAAAACTTGCCTGATATCCAAGTGAGGCAGCTTCTGATGAAATTAGATGCTTCATCAAAAGTACATCTTCTGCAAGCTTCACAAGATCTGAGGTTGCGGCAAAAACAAGCTCAAACTGGCCTGTACCGGCTTCTGATGTGATAGAGTCATAGCCAATTGCTTGTGCTTTACTGGCTGCTTCGATGCGCATCAATAAATTATCAAGCTGATCGAGCGCGGACAGGCTTAAAATCTCTGCCTTATTTGAGATTGATCCGCCTTCAGCCTTCAGAATCATGAATTCAAGTTCAATGCCAGCTAAAGGGGATATATTTGCATCTGCCAGCTGACTTACCATACGAGATAGGGCTGTTCTGGGGCATCCCTCAAACGGGCTGCCATCACCATGCTGCATAACCATAGTCATTAGAGCTGCCGGCCGGCCCAGCCATGTCACAGGAAGTGGTTGCCGCCCAGTCCAGCCCGCTTGGCCATCTTGATCGCCACTCTCAAAGACAAGAGGGCTATTTTCTATATCTGCACCCTCAGCATCTACATTTTGTACAGATAAGGGTAGCGCGAAGCCTGTATTCTGCAGCTTTTCAACAGCAGATGCAGGCAATCTCTTGCCACGCAGTACGCCGTTCAAATCAAAAATACCTGCCTGAATATGTGCAAACTCCGTCTCTTTAGCACTTGTCATCTAGATATGTCTCCATTGACTAAATCAGGCAAATTACATCTATGCTATCTGTGTAAATTTCGGTGGTGACCTCGGCAGGACTCGAACCTGCTGCCTCGGGATTAGGAATCCCGCGCTCTATCCTGATGAGCTACGAGGCCGACCACAGCTTCTTATGCCGTATCTCTGACAGATAGGTCAAATCAGATGAGGTTAGCGCCTTGGGAAATTTGCAAAAATGTGCTTTTTCAAGATTTCGCGCTATGACCTAGCGTATGTCGCGCCGCAAGTGCCAGTGCAACTGAGCTCCACATAAAAATATTATTCCATTGGCCAAAGAAATCCGCCGTAGTTGCAATTGGCCAGAACAAGCCAAACGGTACCACCCATGCTGTGGCTAGAACAACATTACGCCTATCTTTTATCGCGGCCCAAAAGCATGTGCCTATGATGGACCATAGAAATACTATGCCAAATATAAGGCCAATAATGCCAGTTTCGGCCAATAGCTGCACATAATAATTATGCGGATGGTTATCCGGCCTGCCTAATGCAACATCTGCCAATAATTCATGTGATAGTAATCTGTAATTGCCAACACCGATGCCTGTGAGGAGATTTTCCTGCGCGACAACCCACCCCCCATTTAAGGTTTTCAACCAAGAACTACTTTCCAAGTTGGTTGCACCTGCAATAAATTGGTCAGTATACCGGCTAGCTACGTTAGGAAGCATTGAGAACATCAAAACCACCGCCAGAATTTCGACAGCGACCAACCCAAGATATCGCTTCCAATTTGGACGCCATACAAGACCTGCTAACATACCGCCACAGGCACGTATGAGAAAATTAATACGCTCTCCTGTCATTAACGAAATAATGACAGAAACCAGCGCAAAAAAACCTGAAATCGCGGCAACCCTGCCTTTAACAGAGACTGCCAAAGCAACCATGGTAATGAAGGCTGGCATGCCTACTTTAGCTACATAATTGCCTGGCACCAAATCACCGTAGGGCCAGGTTAGCCGGCCACCTTTTTGGCCTTCGATGAAAATTTCCGCAGTTAAAATGCTACACATCACAACCAAGCCAATGGCAGTTGATATTAGCATGGCATATAAAAGACGCTTATCCCTAGCCAGCCAGAAAGATGTTGCCACAGCAAAAAGGGGAAAGCGGAACCAAACAAACGCCTCTCCCAATGAATAGACAGGGTCAGAGGATATAACCGCAGATATAAGACAAATACCCCAAAAAGCAAAAGCTGCACGCACCCAGAAGATGGATAGCCAATATCCGTCTCGCTGCAGA
>WTHY01000154.1 GCA_011522945.1 Alphaproteobacteria bacterium | reverse complement strand
ATGGCGGCATGATGAACACATTCTCATCAAAGGCGCTTAAGGGTAATGGTATCCTAGGCAAAAAAGTTACTTACGTAACAGGTGATACTCAGACAAAGTCTGACGCTGCTCGTTCATCTGCAAAGTCAATGATCGAAAAAGACGGCGCTGTCATGATTACTGGCGGTTCATCATCTGGTGTGGCTGTGGCTGTTCAGGGTCTATGTCAGGAAGCTGGCGTGATCTTCATGGCTGGTCTAACACACTCAAATGACACAACTGGTAAGGACAGAAAAGCTAACGGTTTCCGTCACTTCTTCAATGGTTACATGTCAGGCGCTGCATTGGCTCCTGTGCTTGAGAAGATGTATGGCAAAGACCGCCGCGCTTATCACCTAACAGCTGACTATAACTGGGGTTGGACACAGCAGGAATCAATTGCACAGGCAACTGAAGAAAAAGGTTGGGAAACTGTTAACAACGTGTTGACACCACTCGCAACAACTGACTTCTCAAGCTATGTGGCTCCTGTCATCAACTCTGGCGCAGACGTTCTGGTCCTGAACCACTATGGTGGTAACATGATCAACTCACTAACAGCTGCTGTCCAGTTCGGCCTTCGCGACAAGCAAGTGAATGGCAAGAACTTTGAGATTGTTGTTCCACTTTACTCTCGTCTGATGGCACGTGGTGCTGGCGAAAACGTTAAGGGCATCTTTGGTTCAACAAACTGGCACTGGTCACTATCTGACGCAGGCACAAAGGCATTTGTGAAGTCATTTGGCGAGAAGTACGGCTTCCCACCAAGCCAGGCAGCACACACTGTGTACTGTCAGACATTACTATATGCTGATGCTTGTGAGCGTGCTGGTACATTCAACCCATGTGGCGTTGTAGAAGCTCTAGAAGGCTTCAAGTTCGATGGTCTGGGCAACGGCCCAACAGAATATCGTGCTGAAGACCACCAGTGCTTCAAGGATGTTCTAGTTGTGAAGGGTAAAGAAAACCCAACTTCAGAATTTGACGTTCTAGAAATCGTGGAAGTAACACCACGTGCACAGGTTGAGTATGCACCAGATCACCCAATGTTCTCAGGTGGTGCTCTAGGTACATGTAACCCAGGCGCGTAAGCGTTCTTGAGGAACCAAACTTTTTTGGGGGCTGCATCTGATGATGCAGCCCCTTAACCAAATATCATTATGTAGTAGGCATAGACGATGGATGCGATAATATTGCAAATCCTAAACGGGCTGGATAAAGGTAGTGCTTATGCGCTGATTGCGCTTGGACTAACCTTGATTTTTGGCACTTTGGGTGTGGTGAACTTTGCGCATGGTGCGCTGTTCATGATCGGGGCCTTTTGCGCGGTTACGCTTTCAAAAGTTCTAAATTTATACTCAATTGTAATTGACCCAACCAAGACAGATTTTCTGGGCAATCCGCTCAAGGTAAAAATACCTTATGTCGTGAGCTGGTTTGGCGAAAGCGCTGGTATGGCCATTATTAACTGGTCAGTACCATTAGCAATCATTTGCGCCATCCCGGTTATGATGCTGGTTGGTTTTGCAATGGAGCGCGGCTTAATCAAGCATTTTTATAAGCGTCCACATGCTGACCAGATTCTGGTGACATTCGGTCTTGCCATCGTCATGCAAGAAATCATCAAAGCCTTTTATGGGGCTAACCCTATTCCAACACCAGCACCTGACCTGTTCAAAGGCTCATTTGACTTTGGTTTGATGATTGGCTTTGCGGAAAATACGATTATCTATCCTTATTGGCGTCTGATTTATTTTGTATTCTCTGCCTTAATTCTTGGCCTTGTTTTCGCCTTCTTGCAATTCACCACTTTTGGAATGGTAGTGCGTGCTGGCATGGCAGACAGAGAAACTGTTGGTCTTCTTGGCATCAATATTGACCGCCGCTTCACCATCATGTTCGGGTTAGCTGCCTCCGTCGCTGGTCTGGCTGGTGTTATGTACACACCGATTAACCCGCCTAACTACCATATGGGCATGGACTTCCTTGTGCTGAGTTTCGTGGTTGTTGTTGTGGGTGGCATGGGTTCACTTGGCGGCGCTGTTCTAGCTGGCTTCCTTCTGGGAGTGCTAGAGAGCTTTGCGTCCATGAATGAAGTGAAAACACTTCTGCCAGGTATCGACCAAATTATTATTTACCTCGTTGCTATCGTGATTTTGCTGACCCGCCCACGTGGTCTGATGGGTCGCGCTGGCGTGATGGAGGAATAGAGTTATGTTTAACAAGTTAGACTCTAATGACCGCTATATGATGATATTTTTCATCATCATGGTTCTTGCTGGTCCAATCATCCTAGCGCCTTTCGGGGCTGGATATCCTGACCTATTGCAGCGTTTTGCGATTTTTGGCTTATTTGCCATTGGCTTCAATATTTTGTTTGGGCTAACAGGCTACCTGTCATTTGGCCATGCTGCCTTTCTAGGTGTCGGCTCATATTCAGCTGTGTGGATGTTCAAGCTACTCACAATGAACGTCATACCAGCCCTATTCCTGTCCGTGGCAGTTGCTGGTGTGTTCGCACTGGCTATTGGCTACATCTCATTGCGTCGCTCAGGTATTTATTTCTCAATCCTGACATTGGCCTTCGCACAGATGAGCTATAATCTGGCCTATTCTGTTCTGACACCAATCACAAATGGTGAAACAGGGCTGCAGCTGACACTAGATGATCCACGTATCCTAGATGGTGCAAATGCAACAGGTGATATTCCCTCAACCAATCTGTTTGGGCTGACAATGAACAGCACCTATAAGGCAGAATTGCTAGGCATGACGTTCCAGTTCAATGTTGGTTTCTATTTCTGTGCTATCATCCTTATCCTTGGTTTCTACACAGCCCTGAAGATTTTCAGGTCACCATTCGGATTGATGCTACGTGCGATTAAGACAAATCAAACACGTCTGAACTATACAGGCCTTAATAGTCGCCCTTATACATTGGCTGCCTTTGTCATCTCTGGCATGTATGCAGGTATGGCTGGCGGCTTGATGGCAATCACCGATCCGCTTGCCGGTGCTGAACGCATGCAGTGGACAGCCTCTGGTGAAGTGGTACTGATGACCATTCTTGGTGGTGCAGGCACATTGCTAGGCCCTGTTCTAGGCGCAGGCTTTATTAAATATTTTGAGAATATCTTCTCCAAAATTAACGATAATGTTTTGCATGCTTGGTTCTCCTTCATGCCGGAATCCATCGAAAACCTCTTGGTTGGTGTGCTACACTTCTTCGTTGGTAAAGGCTGGCACCTGACATTGGGTATCGTCTTCATGCTGGTTGTTATCTTCATGCCAGGTGGCCTGGTTGAAGGTGGAAATCGCATCTATAAGAGCCTGCGTCGCCGCTTTGGCAATGCAGATGAAACACAAGCAGCCGAATAGGAGCGTATAGATATGAGTTTTTTAGAAGTACGCGGCGTTAATAAGCGTTTCGGTGGCTTGCAGGCACTTGATGATGTAAATCTAGCCGTTGAAGAAGGTACGATTCACGCGATTATCGGCCCGAATGGGGCTGGGAAATCGACTTTGCTCAATTGCTTTGTTGGCAAGCTGATCCCAGATACGGGCACAGTCACCTTTGACGGTCAGTCTCTGTTAGGTCTAAAGCCACACCAAGTGAATCAGGTCGGTGTATCACGTGTGTTCCAAACACCTGAGATTTTCTCTGACCTGACTGTCATGGAAAATGTCATTATCCCATGTCTTGCCAAGCGAGACGGTGCCTTCACCTTGAATGGCTGGTCTAGCGTGGATGCACAAGCAGATATTCGGGAAAAGGCAGAACAAATGCTGTTGGACGTGAATATGGCTGACAAGCGTAATATGCAGGCAGCATCTCTATCACGTGGTGATAAGCGTCGCCTTGAAATGGCAATGTGTTTATCTCAGGATCCAAAGCTATTGCTACTGGATGAGCCAACTGCCGGTATGGCAAGAGCTGACACAAATAACACAATCGACCTTCTGGCTGAAATTCAGGAAAAGCGCAAAATCACGAAAGTTGTGATCGAGCACGACATGCATGTGGTCTTCTCGCTTGCCCAGAAAATCTCTGTTCTGGCCCAAGGCCATGTGATTGTTGAGGATAAGCCTGAAAATATTAAAGGTCATCCAAAAGTGAAGGAAGCCTATCTCGGGGGGGCACATTAATGAGCGTTCAATCACAAGAAAATATGACAAAGAACCACGCTGCATCTGCACCTGCCTATTTTTCAGCCTATGATATCCACGCCTATTATGGTGAAAGCTATATCGTGCAAGGCGTAAATATGACTGTGCATGAGGGTGAAATTCTGGCACTTCTTGGCCGGAATGGTGCTGGCAAAACATCTACATTGCGCGCTATTGCACGCGTAGATAATCCAGCACTTCGTGGTGGTGAGATCTGGCTTGACCATCAGCCATTACATACAATGGCAAGCTATCAAGCAGCGCAGGCAGGTATTGGTCTGGTTCCAGAAGATAGACGCATTATTCAAGGCCTGACCGTTGAAGAAAATATTCTTCTGGCACAAATCGAAAAGCCAATTGGTTGGTCACTTGACCGTATCTATGATTTGTTCCCACGCCTTGGTGAACGCCGTAAGCAAGAAGGCACAACATTATCTGGTGGTGAGCAACAAATGCTTGCGATCGGCCGGACTTTAGCACGTGATGTGAAACTTCTGCTTCTGGACGAACCCTATGAAGGTTTGGCGCCTGTTATTGTTCAGGAAATTGAAAAGACATTACATCATATTCGTGAGCAGGGTATCACAACGATCATTGTTGAACAGAACGCTGTTGCCGCTCTGAACTTAGCTGACCGTGCGATTATCCTTGATACTGGCCAGGTAGTGTTTGATGGCACAGCTAAAGAAGTCCTAGATAATGAAGAGCTTCGGCACGAATATCTAGCCATTTAATCTGCTGAATAGGCTTTGGAGCGCCTGATAGTCGGGGGACACAGGCGCTCTGAACTGGTCAGCCGGATGTCTTCGGGGGAATGACGTCCGGCTGATTTTTTTTGATTAGAAAAATGCTATCGCCTGCTACCATATCCTACACAAAGGGCCGGGATTGATAGTGTGCAGACAAAGTTTACACCCATCATGCTTTGCCTAATTACCACCCAAATAGCAAAAGCTGTGAAGGCATAGGCGTACAGCTGCACCTAATATCAGCAAAGTCATTATTTGTGATGAAGCAGCCATCCCAGCACCGAACCTACAAAAGGAGCGGGCAGCGCGCAAATGAGGCAGGCGACAAGAAAATGGAGTAGGCAACAGGCAAATGGAGCGGGCGACGGGGTTCGAACCCGCGACCCCGAGCTTGGGAAGCTCGTGCTCTACCAACTGAGCTACACCCGCACATTATCTCCCTATAGTTTCATTTATTATCATACGGGTTTTTACCAAAAGGCACAAATTTCCTGCCACATTGCGGCTTGCGACCTAAAAGATACACTCTCTTTTCTTCGCCTATCCAGCAAATGCCTGCCATAGCAACACAGCTATAACAAGTTAGCCTTACCAACATAGCCCTACCAATTTTGTCCTAGCAATTTAGTCCTGCAAATTAGGCCCTGCCAATTTCAATAACCCCTAATGCCTCTATCTGGCGTAGGCTGCCCCTATAAGACTGGACGAAAATGCTGAATTTCATCATAAAGAGGCGGCTACAAATCTGTTTCATGAGAGAGATTTCATCATTATGCTTTTTCTTTCTCATAGGTTTTGGGCTCATAGGTTTTGGGCTCATAGGTTTTGGACTGGGACACCGCATGCTTAACCTTGAAAACATATCGCTTGGTTTTGAGAGCAATACGCCGCTTGTCTCAGCTTTGAGCTTGTCTGTCCGTGCTGGTGAAATGGGGCTTATACAAGGTCCATCCGGCGTTGGAAAATCAACCTTACTATCTATCATTGCCGGCGTGGATATTAAGGCTGTGCAGTGGACAGGTAGAATCACGCTAAATGGCCAGGATATCAGCCATCTACCACCGCAAAAAAGGCAGGTCGGCCTGATGTTTCAAGACCCGCTATTATTCCCACATTTAACAGTCGCTCAAAATCTTGCCTTTGGCTTATCTCACACCTATCACGGGCAGGAGAGACATGAGCGCATCACATCTGCCCTTCAGGCATGTGATATGGCAGGGTTTGAGGATAGAGACCCTGCCTCATTATCTGGTGGTCAGAAGGCACGGATTGGGCTGATGCGTTGTATGCTTGCAGAGCCGCAACTATTACTTATGGATGAGAGTTTCAGCGCCCTTGATCCAGATTTGCGAAAACGGTTCGGACGGTTTGTTGCTGACCAGATTACAAAGCGCAATATACCTGCTCTGCTCGTTAGCCACCATGACTCTGACGCAGAGCTTGCTGATGGGCCGATTCTTGTTCTAAAACCATCTTGACCTCAAATACATCCTGATCCCACTCATATACCACCTCGTATACAGACATACCGAAAAATATTGCCGATAAATGTACGGCATGGAGATTTACAATGACACCCTACGATAGAGCTGACATCGAGTCCTCTGCAGACACAGTGGTGGACCGCCCAAGCCGCGCCGAAGCTGAAGCTGCTGTTGAAACCTTATTACGCTGGGCAGGTGATAATCCTGAACGTGAAGGACTTGTTGATACACCGGCACGTGTGGCACGCGCCTATGAAGAATTTTTCTCAGGCTATGAGGAAGACCCAGAGGCAATGTTGTCTCGCACCTTTGAAGAGGTTGAAGGCTATGATGATATGGTGATGCTACGTGGCATTGACCTGCAATCACATTGTGAACATCACATGGTCCCTATATTGGGACAGGCGCATATTGCCTATCTGCCGAACCGCCGTGTCGTTGGTATTTCCAAATTAGCCCGCGTGTTAGATAGTTTTGGACGCAGATTGCAAACACAAGAGACAATGACAGCTCAAGTAGCATCTGCAATTCAGAATGCCCTACAACCGAAAGGTGTTGCGATACTTGTTGATGCGAAGCATCAATGTATGACAACACGTGGCGTAAAAAAACCTAACGTATCTATGGTTACCACACGTTTCACTGGTGTCTTTAATACAGATAAAGATCTGCGCGATAGATTTTATCAGCATATTCAGATGCCTTAGACACAATTGTGATCAATTTAGCAAAATTGCCTTCCCAGAGGCCAGCCACAGGGCTGGCCGATAGGCTGGCTAGACAAGCCCTATGGCGCTGCATTATAACAGGCAGATGATTATCAGCTATTAGGGCGGCATTGCGGCCATATGCAAATCTCTCCTGTATTTAATATTTTAGGTCTATTGCTGACATTATTATCAGCAGCCATGCTCGTGCCTATGGGTTTGGATTTGGCAGATGGCAATCCCAACTGGCAGGCATTTGCAATTGCAGCTTTATTGACTGGATTTTTTGGCATTAGCCTTTGGCTATCCAATCATCAAAAAGATGAGATGGATTTAGGTCTTAGAGAGGCTTTTTTGCTAACGAATGGGGCGTGGTTCTTCATTGGCCTTTTTGGCGCATTACCGTTTTTCCTCTCAGATTTGCAATTATCAATTTCCGATTCAGTCTTTGAATCCATCTCAGGTGTGACGACAACCGGTTCCACGATTTTGACTGAAATTGAACGTGCCTCTCGTGGTATTTTGATCTGGCGCGCCTTGCTACAATGGCTAGGCGGGGTGGGTATTGTGGTGATGGCCATGGCGGTTTTGCCGATGCTCAGCGTTGGCGGGATGCAGCTCTTTAAAACAGAGTCATTTGAAAATGCCGAAAATGTGATTCCACGAGCCCGTCAATTGGCAGGTGGCCTGTTTATAGTCTACACCGCGTTAACATTGCTTTGGACGATTATGCTAGCCTTTGCCGGCATGCCTACATTTGATGCGTTGGCACATGCTATGACCACTTTGGCAACTGGTGGGTATTCTACAAAGACAGCTTCAATTGGCGCTTTTGATTCCGTAGCTATTGAGATGATTATCATTGCTGGCATGATTGCTGGCTCACTGCCCTTTGTGCATTATCTTGCACTTACCCGCGGCGGCTGGCGCGCCCTCATCAAAGACCCACAAGTTGGCTGGTTTATGCGGCTTGTTATTGGCGTTGTGATACTGATTACGATTTTTCTAATCAGTGAAGGTATGGGCTGGTTGACGGCACTTCGCCTTGCCAGCTTTAACGCAATTTCCATTATAACTGGCACAGGTTATGGCACCGCAGATTTTGCGGCCTGGGGCGGATTTGCGACTACAATTTTACTTATCTCTATGTTTATTGGTGGCTGTGCTGGCTCAACCACATGCGGCATCAAAATGTTCCGCCTTCAGGTCTTAATGGGCACAGTTCGCGTTCAGATTGCCCGCCTTTTGCGTCCCCATGGCGTTGTACTGGCCTATTATAATAACCGCCCAGTGCCAGAATCCGTTATGGATGCTGTTATGGGCTTTTTCTATCTATATATTGTTAGCTTTGTCATGCTGGCGATGCTGCTTGGGTTAAGCGGCCTTGATTTTGATACAGCACTGTCAGGCGCGGCGACCGCAATATCAAATGTTGGTCCAGGATTAGGACCTGTTATCGGCCCGGCTGGGGATTTTTCCAGCCTTCCTGATATTTCCAAGTGGATTATGTGTTTTGGTATGTTGCTTGGCAGATTAGAGCTATTTACCGTACTTGTGATACTGAACCCACTTTTCTGGCAGCGCTGAGCCTTTTACTGATATCATAGCCATAGCTAGACACAAATCAGCAAATGCGATGTCAGCATGAGTAAATCATATTACGGCAGAACCAAGCCATTAAGGCCGGCAATTTCAGCCCGTAATTTTTGATCCATTTCTGCGAGCGCCGACAAGATTGCCTCCTGGATTGCTACATCAAAATCAACTGGACGGGAAGATTCCGGCAATGTCTGGCTTGCTGAGGCGCGCACTTCAACAGCAGCTTGCTGTCCACCAACAGGTTGTATCCACATAAGCATGGCAGAATAGGTGACACGCACAATACTATCTTGGCGATCAGTAAAACTATCCAAGAGCGTCTCTGATTTAGGCAAATCGCTAATTGTAACAGACGCCTCAGAGATATCGAGAATAAGTTCACCAGATCCACCTGCCGGCAATAGTACCCGAGAGGCCCAGTCAGCCAGAACATCTGACGGTTTTGGTTGCAGTAAATGTTCCTGATATGGATCCTGCAATGGCATTATCCAGTTGTTGATAATATCAAGTTTGCGCGCATTCAGTGATAGGGGCGCATATGCTGACGCCTCAAATTTTGGTGGGGCTGGCAGTTCAGTTGTTTGGCATGCTGTTAGAATGAACACTGAACCAACGATAATGAACAGACGTTGTAACAGCATGGCAGCCTCCTAATGTCCAATTTTTGCTACACCAATGACGGTGCGCATGGCCATATCATAGGCGTAATTAAAGACCAAAATCTAGATAGAACTATTTTGCAACCTCAGAAATATTTCTAGGCTGCAATTAGATGATTACCTATGCCAGTCTTAGATTGAATCTCGGGCCTAGGAGATGGGGCCTAATGGTCTGGGCGCGCATTTGCGCTTAACGCAGCTTTGCAAGCTGATCCTCAGTATAGACACGGCTAATTTTGCAGAACTCACAATCTACAATGAGCTTGCCACTCTCATCTGCCAGACTACGCACATCATCTTCACCCAAGCCTAATAACATAGCTTCAACCTTATCTGATGAACAACGGCATTGATCAGAGATCTGCCGTATCTCTGTTGTACGCGGCCCCATTGCATTGAATAATCTGTATAGCAAATTCTCTAACGGCAGATTCACATCTAACAGCTCGCCACGCTCTGCAGAACTTTGCAACACCATGGCTGTATGCCACAAATCATCAGCTTCATCAGAGGATAGTGCAGGACCAGTGCCGCCATCAGCTGCAATCTGCTGTAACATTAATGCAGAGGCTACCCAGCCTGCATCTGTCCGCTGTGCTGCTGTTAATACTGATGCGCCAAGCTGCTCAGAATTCTTGAACCAAGCCACCGCCGCATCCCCTAAATGCGGGCCGTCTAATTCCACAATCCCCTGATAGCGTTGTGCTGTTGCCTGCTGATCAACTGTAAAGGCCATATACCCACCACCCATCATTTTTGGCAGAATGGCAGGCAGTCCCTGTTTCATATCTTGCGCTGAATCATCGTCAAAGGCAGCATAGGCACGCATCGCCCCTGTATTTGTAACATCAGCAAAGAGCGTTTTAACAGCGCCATCACCCTTAGCCTGAAGGGTGAAGACACCATCAAATTTCAAAGTGGTTGATAAGCAGGCTGCCAGCGCCATGGCCTCAGCTGTCATTTCTGCTACTGCATCTGGGTAATTATGGCGCGCTAGAATAGACTCAACAGGCCCTGCCAGCCTCGTGATCCGCCCTCTGATACGTGGTGTGGTCTCTTCATCAGATCCTGTCAAATAAAATGGCAGCACAAAATTATGCTGCTCTGTAGCTGCCTGTGGCAGATTATCATTCATACTGCCATCACTTAGAGACTTAGACATGGCAACATCCTCACTGCATAAATACGGGATTTGATATTTGATGCCTAAAACATCAACCCAACAAGACCAAGATAGATAGATACGCCCTTAGCAACAGAGATAGCGCTCGTTTAGAAATTGTCACTAATCAAATGTGCCATAATCGCTTTTTGTGCATGTAGCCGATTTTCAGCCTCATCCCAGACAGCTGATTGCGGACCATCTATGACACTGGCTGTGACTTCCATTTCGCGCCAGGCTGGCAGGCAATGCAGGAATATAGCATTTGGTGCCGCAAGCGCCATCAAAGCGTCATTCACCTGAAATGGTTTCATATCCTGAACACGTGTGCCTTCTTCATCTCCCATGGAAATCCAGACATCTGTTACAAGCACATGTGCATCTGTAGCCGCCGCCTCTGCATCTTCCGTCAAAATGATATTGCCGCCACTAGACTGTGCCCATGATAAAAGCTCAGCACCTGGTTGATAGGCAACTGGCCCTGCTAATCTTAGCTCAAAACCAAATAATACAGCTGCTTCAATCCAGCTATTCGCAACATTATTACCATCACCAAACCAGGTCACGATGAGGTCATCCAACCCGCCAAAATGTTCACACATAGTCTGTAAGTCAGCCATAATCTGACAAGGATGTGATAAATCTGTCAGCCCGTTAATCACTGGGATATCTGACGCAGCTGCCAGCTCTGTTAAGGTATTATGCGACAGACAGCGTATCATAATCGCATCCAGATAACGTGATAAAACTTTGCCTGTGTCTGAAATGGTTTCCCCACGCCCGAGCTGCATGTCTGAAGCTGAGAGCATCAATGGTGTCCCGCCAAGTTGGGTAATACCCACTTCGAATGACACACGTGTCCGCGTAGATGGTTTTTCGAAAATCATCCCGACAGTTTTGCCGGCAAGCGGCTTGCGCGTATCACGGCCAGCCTTCATATCCTGAGCAGTGGTCAAAATCGCTTGCAGTCTGGCAGGATCAAAATCCCGCAAATTTATAAAGTCACGCATGATACTAATCTTTCCTAAATCACGCTTATTCAGCTGCTTTGCCGAGTTGCCCGAGGGCAGTATTTAAACCCTCTAACAGCTGGTCAATCTCTGAGGTGCTGATCGTCAATGGCGGCAGAAGCCGCAATGTGTTCTCAGCTGCCGGCACAGTCAAAATATGCAAATCACGAAGCGCTGCACATAAGGTGCCCGCAACATAGGCATCTGCTAATTTGATGCCACGTAAAAAGCCGGCACCACGAAGCTCTTGAATTTTGCCTATCATATTTTGCTGCAAACGTTGCAAGCCAGCCTCAAGATAGGCTGCACGGTCTCGCACACTTTCTAAAAATTCTGGTTGCTCAAGCACATCCATCACAGCATTGCCAGCTGCCATAGCAAGCGGGTTTCCGCCAAAAGTAGACCCATGACTACCAGGGCCCATAGCTGCGCCAATTTCTTTGCGGGCAATCACAGCACCAACAGGAAATCCCCCACCAAGGCCTTTGGCCAAAACAACTAAATCTGGCTGACAACCAGAAGCTTGATAGCTGAACATATGACCAGCTCTACCCATGCCAGACTGCACCTCATCTGCTATCATTAGGATACCAAATTCATCCGCAGCTTCACGAACCGCCTGCAAATACCCCGACGGAGCAGCGTTAGCGCCACCTTCACCTTGAACAGGTTCAACCATAATAGCCGCAACATCAGGACCAAGCGCATCACGCAACGCATTCATATTACCAAATGGCACATGATCAAAACCAAGCGGCATAGGGCCAAATCCCTCACGAAATGCTGGCCTATCTGTTGCTGCCAACATGGCTAATGTCCTGCCATGGAACGCGCCACCTGCACAAATAATGCGGACACGCTCCTCATGGCCTGCACGATAGTGAAACCGGCGTGCCATCTTTACAGCAGCTTCATTTGCCTCAGCGCCAGAATTACAGAAAAACACCTGATCAAGATTGGCAGCTTGCGCCAATCTTGCCGCAAGCTTTTCCTGACCAGCTATGCGGAATAAGTTTGATGTATGCCACAGCTTGTCAATCTGATCGTGCAGCGCGGCACGCAGCCCCTCATGATTATGTCCTAAAGTGGTCACAGCTATCCCAGAGGCACAATCCAAATAGGCGCTATCATCTTCTGTATATAGATAGCTACCCTCACCGCGCACAAAGCAGAGATCAATCCGGCCATATGTTGGCATAACAGCGTCAGCTGTAGTTTGGGGCATGGTTTGATGTGGCGCCGCCATGATTTTCATTTCCACTGTTGCATTAAAAAAACAGGTCTAAAAAAGACTGATGCCACTGCAGCGCTGGTTCATCAACCCAGAAGCTACCTGTGGCATAACTCGGATATTCCGTATGGACCAGAATTAGATGATAAGTCAAGCCAAACCGCCATTTCAGCAGTTTGGCATCCATTATGCGCCACCAGCATTTTGACCTATTCCTATAGGGCCTGATGCCTAAAGACCTAGCTGGAATATTGGCACAGAAAAATTGGCAATTAAGGCCTAGCGCCTAGGGCGTTACACCCAAGGAATGCACCTAAAGACTGGCACCCAACAACTGGCACCCAACAACTGGCACCTAACATTTAGGATGGTTAGATAAAATGCTTTGAGAGTTTCAGCCCTTGGGATTGATAATTTGAGGTGCCACCAGCCGCACCATATAAATGTGAAGGGCGTGCTGACATTTTCTCATAGACCAGGCGGCAAACTATCTGTTCTTGCTCAATTAAAAACGGCACATCATGTGACCTGACTTCCAGCACAGCGCGTGTTGCACCAGCCCCTAAAGCATCAAGCCCGAAACCAGGATCAAAAAAGCCAGCATAATGGGCACGAAATTCTCCGACACGTGTATCATAGGCACGCATTTCTGCTGCATAATCATCTGGTACAGACACAAATTCACGGCTTGCCAAAATGTAAAATTCATCTGGATTGAGAACGAGCCCGCCACCGACAAGGTCAGCTGTACGAACTGGTTCCCAAAATCTATCTATCGCCAAACCAGCTTTCTTATCGACATCTACAAGCCCAGCATGTTTACGAGCGCGCCACCCTATCAAGTCAGAATCAGCTGTCGGTGTCAAATTGACTGACAGCCCCACACCATCACTGAAAGAAATGCGGCTATCCTGATTAGTGTCTGCACGAATAATTGGCGTTTTCGCCTGAAGCTTAGCCAGATCAGCATCATCTATACGGGCATCACCCTGTCTGACGCGCAATTGTGATAAGCGAGATTTTGGCCGCACCAATATAGAAAATGTACGCGGTGATATTTCAGCATAGATAGGCCCTTTATATCCTGCCGCCACAGATTCAAATTCCATCGCGCCATCGCTGATAAGCCGTGTAAATACATCAAGCCTACCTGTTGAGCTTTTCGGATTAGCCATAGCGCTTAATGTCTCTGGCAGGGATAGGGATTCCATCAACTCAACGATATAGACACATCCTTTTTCAAGAACAGCGCCACCATTCAGGTCAATTTCATGCATGGCAAATTTGGCCAGCTTATCAGATACAGATTGTCCGTGGCCTGGCAGAAAAGACGCCTGTACCCGCCAGCCTCTATAGCCGAGACGCAAATCAAGACTTGCCGGCTGAATTTGATCTGTATCTAAAGGCGCTAGTGAACTGATATATCCAGCATCAAGACAGTCTTGCAGCTGCGCATCTGATAGAACACCTATAGGCTGCTTGCTATCTGACATGATTAATCCTCTCAAGACACGCTATATGCCGTCTTATGTTACGCCTTGATCCGATACCCAGAATTCAGCACCCGCAGGCAAATACTAAACATCAAAATATTTAACAAGCTTAGCACAATCAGGCCAGTGATAATTGGCCTATCAGACACACCTATCATCCCATAGCGAAATCCATCAATCACCATGAAGAACGGATTGGCAGCCGCAAGACTGTCAAAGGGAGCTGGCAATCTATCAACTGAATAGAAAGTGCCTGACAAAAATGCCATAGGCTGAATAACGAAATTCGTGATTGCTGACAGAGAATCAAACTTATGCGCCCAGATACCAGCTAACAAACCTAATAGGGCTAACAATGATGAGCCTAGCAGCAGAAAAGCCAGTGCTATAAGCGGATATGTTGGCAGGCTAGCACCACCCAAAATACCGAGCACTATGGCTGACACGACCCCGACCATAACGCCCCGCGTCACACCGCCAGCGACAAGACCAACCAAAAGTTCAGCCGCAGATAATGGTGCCATAAGCAGGTCAAAAATCGTACCCTGTACCTTTGAAATCACAAGACTTGATGATGTATTGGCAAAGGCATTTTGCAACACCGACATCATCACAAGTCCGGGCGCCAAAAATAAAAGAAACGCAACACCCTCTACTGGGCTGGCACGATCCCCCAGCGCGACAGAAAATACCATCATGAAAAGGGCAGCTGTCATAATAGGCGCCGCAACAGTTTGCGTTACAACCTTCATAAAGCGTTGAACTTCCTTGTTATACAAGGCAGCAAGGCCAATCCAATTTACACGGCCAATCTGCACAGGACGCACTGGCATTGGTCCTGTAGAGCTTGTATGTTTGGAGGATTTCGTACTGTGCTGTGAAGCCATGATAGCCCTGCTCCTGCCTACGATATATTTTCGGCTGTTTTGTAATGCACGCAGTCTAGCATGAGTTGTCACATAGTATGCCAGAAAATACTTAACAACACGACACTGGGCAAAAAACTTAACAAGAAACTGGGCTAAAAACTGGGCTAAAAATATTGAGCCAAATATTTTACAAAGGGAAAAGCGTAAATGAAGTGGCTCTATTTTAGGGGCTAGAGTCGTATATGCCAGAGCCTTACATGCTGGGGTCTTCCGTGCCTTAGTCATAATGCCGATGTTGCAGTTGCTAGAGGTGCATATGCCGGGAGTGCACATGCAAGGCTCGTATCTGCTGGGGTGGTATTTGCCAGACGCCTGCGCATTGTGGCCAGAAAACGCAATCTGCCTTTGACCATAAGCCTGCCTGCCAGATACTATAAGGTATGACAGACGATATCACAAATGCCGTGCAGGCGGCTGCAGCTGAGAAAATACGTAGACGATTGCGCAACAAAGCCTTGCACTATCTGGAGAGATACAGCTCTACAGAGGCAAAATTAGCAGACATATTACAGCGGTTTGCCATGCGCAAGATAACAGGTTACTCAGCTAGTGAGGTGGCCCCTCATATTCATCATATCGTAAGCCAGTGTGTTACCCTCGGTTATATAGATGATAGAGCTTTTGCAGAGAGCAAATGGCAAGCTGGCTTACGTAACGGCCGCTCACCCCAAATGCTCGCACAAAAGCTGAAACATGCCGGGGTAAATGACGATATTATTCAGGCTTTGCGCACTCAGGGTGCAGAGACAGCTGACACAGAATTACATGCCGCCATCATCAGCGCTAGAAAACGTCGCATAGGGCCGTTTGCCAAAAACCCACCAGCAGATTATGCCGAATTTCAAAAGCAAATGGCGCGCCTTGTACGCGCCGGGTTTAGCCTATCTGTAGCCAGAACAGTGATGAATTTTGAAACAGGTGAGGCAGCTGAAGAGGCCTTGCATGGTAAAAGCTCTGTTTATCCCTAATTTGATATGAGAAATCCACCGTAAAATAGGTGCTTTTTCTTGCTCTTAACCCCTCTGATAAGCTACATATTATCGCTAAACTAATCGTAAATTCCTGGCGGTTTTCTCTGCACTTTACAGCAGGGTAAAATGCGCAGAATTGATGGGGGATAAGAATGAGCGAAGATAGACGTTTTGCACCACCTGCAAATCATGTGGCACGTGCCCATGCAGATGCAGCAACCTATGAGGCGATGTACGCACAGTCAGTATCAGATCCAGATGCCTTCTGGGCTGAACATGGCAAACGTATTGATTGGATAAAGCCATACACACAAATATCTGACATATCCTATCAGAAGCCAGATGTGCATATTAACTGGTTTGCTGATGGCACATTAAACGCAGCTGCAAACTGCCTCGACAGACATCTTGAGACACGTGGCGATCAAACAGCTATCATCTGGGAAGGCGACGACCCGAATGAGGCACGTCATATCACCTATAAAGAGCTGCATGAAGAGGTTAGCCGCTTTGCAAATGTGCTAAAGTCTCGCGGCATCAAAAAGGGTGATCGCGTCACAATTTACATGCCAATGATACCTGAGGCCGCAGTAGCTATGCTGGCAGTTGTCCGTATCGGCGCAATCCATTCCATCGTATTTGGCGGCTTTTCCCCCGAAGCCTTGGCCGGACGAATTCAGGATTGCGATAGTAACTGCCTGATTACTGCAGATGAGGGTCTGCGCGGTGGCAAGGCTGTTCCTCTAAAGGCAAATGCCGATAAGGCACTTGAGAGCTGTCCTGACTGCACAAGCTGTATCGTTGTGAAGCGCACTGGCGGAGCTGTTGACTGGCAGGATGGCAGAGATGTCTGGTATCATGAGGCCATGGCAGAGGCATCAGCTGACTGCCCGCCTGAAGAGATGCATGCCGAAGATCCTATGTTTATCCTTTATACATCGGGCTCAACAGGTAAACCAAAGGGCGTGCTACATACAACTGGTGGCTATATGGTATATGCCTCCATGACCCACCAATATGTATTTGATTATCATGATGGTGATATTTATTGGTGTACAGCCGATGTGGGCTGGGTGACAGGCCATAGCTACATTGTCTATGGACCACTTGCAAATGGCGCAACAACACTGATGTTCGAAGGTGTGCCAACCTATCCTGATGCTGGTCGTTTTTGGGCGGTATGCGAAAAACATAAGGTTAATACATTCTACACAGCACCAACAGCCTTACGTGCCTTAATGCGTGAGGGTGATGCGCCTGTTCAGAAACATGATTTATCATCATTACGTCTTTTGGGATCGGTGGGTGAGCCTATCAACCCTGAGGCCTGGATGTGGTATCATAAAGTTGTTGGCAATGAGACCTGCCCGATTGTGGATACATGGTGGCAGACAGAAACAGGTGGCATTCTCATCACACCACTACCTGGCGCGACAACAACCAAGCCAGGCTCTGCTACAAAGCCATTCTTTGGTATCCAGCCTGTCCTTGTTGATAATGAAAATACTATCATTGAAGGGGCGGCAGAAGGCAATCTGTGCATCAATTACAGCTGGCCTGGTCAGATGCGCACAGTCTATGGTGATCACCAGCGCTTCATTGACACCTATTTCTCAACCTTCGAGGGTCGCTATTTCTCTGGCGATGGTGCGCGCCGTGATGAAGATGGGTATTACTGGATCACTGGCCGTGTAGATGATGTTCTAAACGTATCTGGACATCGTATGGGTACAGCTGAAATTGAATCAGCTCTGGTTGCCCATGAGGCCGTAGCCGAAGCTGCTGTGGTTGGTTATCCACATGATATTAAAGGCCAAGGCATTTATGCTTATGTAACGCTTGTAAAAGGCGTAGAGGCAACAGATGCTCTGCATGCAGAGTTGAAAAAATGGGTTCGTGCAGAAATC
>WTHY01000182.1:16498-18195 GCA_011522945.1 Alphaproteobacteria bacterium | reverse complement strand
GCTTCCAGCACCTCTTTTGCGGCATTTGACTGTGATGCTAGCGCAACACCCATTCCAACAGATTGTGCTCCCTGACCAGGAAATAAAAAAGCAGTTTTCGACATAAATTTTCCCCTCACTTTTGACTGCGCAGCCACGAAACCCGAGGCACCATTGCCTTGCTCTAACGTTTCGCACGTTAAAAATAGGATAGCAACAGTCGCTTAATCATTCAGCAAATATCTTGCTCGATAGCATTTTGAGCTACGATTTTTCAATGATTTGATAAAAATTGATAGTTTATGCTGCCCGATAGCGAAAAAATCTAATGTTTACCTTGATTTTTATATCTGATTTAGGCATTACATCGGCTCACATCCTGGTGCTTGGTTTGCAAGCACCTATATATTAACTCCCTTGCCAGGTAAGACTGGTTATTTCTAAAGCAAAAAGGCTTTAGAAAAATAAGCCATAAGGAGAGACCTATGCGGCTATATGAAACCGTGCTGATCGCACGGCAAGATGTATCCTCTACGCAGGTTGAGAGCATGACAGACGAGTTTGCTGCTATCATCGAAACTGCGGGCGGTTCAATCAAGAAAAGAGAATATTGGGGTCTGCGCACCCTTGCCTACCGGATCAAAAAGAACCGTAAAGGCCATTATGTACTTCTAAACCTTGAGACAACACCAGAAACGCTAAATGAATTTGAGCGTATTATGGGTCTTAATGAAGATGTACTGCGCTTTATGACAATCGCCATTGAAGAGGTTGATGAAGCCCCATCAGTTGTGATGCAGTCAAAGTCAGAGCGTCCAGAACGCGGTGACAGAGGCGATCGTGGATCACGTGACCGTGCTCCTAAACCAGAAGCCACAGAACAAGCGGAGGCCTAAATGACACAATTGGAAATCACTCGTGAAGCGGTTCGTCGTCCACAAGGCCGTCGCCGGAAGTCATGTCCTTTCTCTGGTCCTAATGCACCAAAGATTGATTATAAAGATGTAAAACTGCTCAGCCGTTTCACATCTGAGCGTGGCAAAATTGTTCCATCACGTATTTCTGCTGTTTCAGCAAAAAAGCAGCGCGAACTATCAACAGCAATTAAGCGTGCGCGGTATTTGGCATTAATGCCATATGCCGTTGTTTAAAATTAGGAGATTTAATTATGGAAATCATCCTACTTGAACGTGTTGAAAAGCTTGGTCAAATTGGCGACGTTGTCACAGTAAAGCCTGGTTATGCACGTAATTTCCTTCTGCCAAACGGTAAAGCACTTCGTGCAAGCAAGGCCAATCTTGAAAAGTTTGAAGCTGAAAGAGCTGATATTGAAGCTCGCAATGCTGACATGCGCTCGGCTGCCGAAGCGCAGGCTGGCCAGATGGGTGAGCTAACTATCAATCTTGTGCGCGCAGCATCAGAAATGGGGCAGCTCTTCGGGTCTGTTACAGCACGCGATATTGCCAATGGCGTATCAGAGGCTGGCCATCAGATTGATAAGCGCAACGTGGTTATGGATAAGGCAATCAAGTCACTTGGCCTGTTCCCAATCAAGGTTAACTTGCATGCTGAAGTCGCGCTGACAGTAACTGTCAATATTGCACGGTCTTTGGAAGAGGCACAGACACAGCTTGAGCTGGGACGTGCTGTTATTTCTTCTGAAAACGATTTTGACGATGAAGATGAAGCACCAGCTGTTGAAGCAGCTGCAGAGGAAG
>WTHY01000182.1:0-16398 GCA_011522945.1 Alphaproteobacteria bacterium | reverse complement strand
ACATTTGCAAAGATTGCCTTTGCTGAAACACCAGAAATTTTCACAAGACGAGGTCTGGCCATTGGCGGCTATGATCCTGTAGCGTATTTTGTGGCTGGAGAACCTCAAAAAGGCTCGGAATCCCTTGAAATAAGTTATAAAGGTGCAAAATGGCGGTTTGCTAATTCAGATAATCTAGAGGCGTTCAGAACCAATCCTGAAATATATGCACCGCAATATGGCGGATATTGCGCCTGGGCGGTCTCCTTTGGCTATACAGCGTCTATTCACCCTGAGGCTTGGTCAATTGCAGATAATAAACTCTATTTGAATTATTCAAAATCAGTTCGTAGGCAATGGCTGGAAGATAAAGATAACCGAATTTCCTTAGCTGACCAGAACTGGCCTGCTGTTTTAGACAGGTGATTTGCAAAACAGAAACCTGAAATCACATGTAAAAGTAATTTAGAGCCTGTTAGATGGAGATTTGCCACTGATATAGCTGAATTTTAGTTTATCTAACTTATCCACAATTTCCCCAACTTTCACATCTACACATGATTTTGAAAGCAGGGTACAGTCTTAACCATGGATACATCGTCAGATAATAAAGCGCCCCAAAATGGCAATGTTACGCAACTTCCTGGTATCGATGGCGGCACCTCTGCTGCGGCACGTGAATTGCCGAACAATATTCAGGCTGAGCAGAATTTTCTCGGAGCGCTGTTAATTGATAATGATGTCATGGACAAGCATGGCGATATGCTTCGTTCTGAACATTTTTACGACCCAGTTCATGGCAGAATCTTTGAAACCTGTGCAAGGATGATAGGACGTGGGCAGCTGGCTAACCCGATTACCTTGAAAGCGTTTTTTGCAAATGACGCAGCCTTTGGAGATGATGGAGCAATATCCTATCTGAATGATTTGGTAGATGGTGTTATCTCCCTATCCGAAGCTGGCGATTACGCAAAGACGATTCATGAAAGCTATCTTAGACGTGAATTGATACGCATTTCAGATAAAGTTGCTGTTGAGGCCAGGCAGACTGATTTGGATATGCCAGCTTACAACCAAATTGAGGCAGCAGAACAATATTTATTCAATCTTGCAGAAAATGACACTGCAGAGACAGGTCTATTAGCTTTTGGCACTGTTTTAGAAAAAACTGTGGCGATGGCTGAAAAGGCAGCGAATTCAGACGGACATTTATCTGGTGTCTCTACCGGCCTTACGGATTTGAACAAGCTTCTTGGCGGCTTGCATAAATCAGACCTGCTAATATTAGCTGGCAGGCCAGGTATGGGGAAAACAGCCCTGGCAACAAATATCGCGTTCCATGCGGCCACAACAACAATGACAGGCGAGGAAAATGTCCCTGTCGCTTTCTTCTCTTTAGAAATGTCTGCTGAACAGCTTGGTATGCGGATCTTATCAGAGCGCTCTGAAATTGATTCTGAAAATATCAGGCGCGGCAATCTAAATGATAGAGAATTTATCCAACTTGTTGATGCCAGCAATGCTATTGGTAGCGCGGCCTTTTACATAGATGATACGCCGGCAATTTCTGTTAGCCAACTTGCAAGCCGTGCAAGACGCTTAAAGCGCACAACTGGGTTGGGATTAATTGTTGTTGATTATCTTCAGCTTCTTTCAGCGCAATTTGGCACGCGGCCTGAAAACCGTGTTCAGGAAATTTCGAATATATCTAGATCTCTCAAGGCGTTAGCAAAAGAACTTGATCTACCAATTATTGCCTTATCTCAATTATCACGGGCAGTTGAACAACGTGAAGATAAGCGACCTAACCTGTCAGATTTACGAGAATCAGGGTCTATCGAGCAAGATGCTGACGTTGTTATTTTCGTTTATCGTGAGGAATATTATCTTGGCAAAAGCGAGCCTGAACAGAAAGAAAATGAAACTAGCGATAAGTTCAATGAACGATATGACCTTTGGCGCCAAAGACTTGAAAAAGCCAATGGAAAAGCTGAAGTGATTGTGGCAAAACAACGTCATGGACCAACAGGCGTAGTTAATGTCAGCTTTGAAGGACGATTAACGAAATTTCAGGATCTTGCCGTTCCTGATCATCTGCCTGAAAGTTTTTAGAGTGAAATATTTTGGCGCCCATATAACTGGGGGCTTGGGCTAGGACAAAAGAGTTTATGGGCAGTTCAAGCATAGCGACCATTGATTGCAAGGCCTTAGCGTCAAATTATGCCCGAATCTCTGAAATGACAGCTCCTGCTACGCAGGTTGGCGCCGTTGTGAAAGCAAATGGCTATGGTGCTGGCATGGTTGGCATAGCAGAGACGCTGTTTCAGGCCGGATGCAGGCACTTTTATACAGCGCAACTCACTGAAGCGATTGCTTTGCGACAGGCGCTACCCACCCCGCAAATTATCTGTTTTGAAGGCCCTCAGTCGCAAACAGATATGGCCATCTACAGATCACATCAAATTACAGCCGTTATTAACAGTACGGCGCAATTTAATATCTATAAACAGGATGCTGAAAGTCAGGCTGCGCTACCTGTCTGGCTGCGTTTTGATACAGGTATGGCGCGCCTTGGTCTTTCTGCAGAAGATGTTTCTCCAGATATGTTGAACACTTTTCCTATTGCGGGATATATGAGTCATCTAGCAAGTGCAGATGTACCAAATGACCCTCAAAACCAGATGCAGTTATCTCGCTTTGTGGCGCTAACATCTAAGCTGCCGAAACAAGCTATGTCCCTAGCCAATAGCGGTGGGATATTTATGGGTTCTGATTTTCATTTCGGCCAGGTGCGACCCGGATTAGCCATACATGGTTATGCTTCAGACCCAAATCAGCAGGCTACCAGTGGATTAACGCCTATTTTGCGATGGGATGCCCCTATTCTGCAAATTCGTACGCTCAGGAAAGGCGATACCATAGGATATGGTGCCAGTTTTGTAGCAGATACAGATATGCGCGTTGCCACTATTGGCGCCGGCTATGCAGATGGCTATCGGCGATATCTTCAAAATATAGGCAAAATTGCAGTAGGGGATTACATCACAAGGCCGGTTGGCCGCATCTCCATGGATTTGATGGTTATTGATGTGTCACATATACCAGACCAAATTCTTGATACCACCACAGCTGTCTGCTTGTTAGGGCCTCATTACACAGCACAAGACATGGCAGCAGATCTCGATACAATTCCCTATGAAATATTAACAGCTCTTGGCGATAGAGTGGTGAGAGCCTATGATGCAGCATCTTTATCTAGTGACCAATAGCAGCTTTAGGAGGCCACCATTCAGTTTCTGACAAATACAGGACGCGGTTTCCTAGACTTTCTAGCTGTATTTGGCAGATTGGCTATGTTTACTGCCGCTGCTATCCGCTGGGCGGTATGGCCACCCTTTTATGGACGACAATTACTGCGTCAAATCATTGATATTGGGTATTATTCCTTGCCGGTTGTCGGGCTGACAACCTTATTTTCTGGCATGGTGCTTGCCTTACAATCCTATACTGGTTTTGCCAGATTCTCAGCAGAAGACACTGTCGCAACAGTGGTGGTCTTATCTGTTACACGGGAATTGGGGCCTGTATTAGCAGGCTTGATGGTGGCAGGGCGTATTGGTGCATCTATGGCGGCAGAAATTGGAACAATGCGCGTCACAGATCAAATTGATGCTCTTGACAGCCTGTCAACACGCCCCATGCAATATCTTGTCGCACCACGGATTATTGCCGGCACAATTTGCTTACCATTTCTTGTTTTGATAGGCGATATTATTGGTGTTTTTGGTGGCTATTTGGTTGGGGTATACAAGCTTGGTTTCAACCCAAGTCTCTATTTAGCCAGAACATTAGAATATTTAGAGTTTTCGGATGTATTTCTTGGTCTCGTAAAAGCCGCTGTCTTTGGGTTTTTAATCGCCTTGATGGGATGCTACCATGGCTATAATTCTGGACGTGGTGCCGAAGGTGTTGGTCTAGCCACAACAAATGCAGTCGTTTCAGCCTCTATTTTGATATTAATATCGAATTACCTTGTGACTGCTGTATTTTTTGGGAATTAGCCTGATGTCGTCCACACCCAAAATCCGTATAGACAATATCAAAAAACGCTTTGGCACAAATGATGTTCTAAAAGGGATCTCACTTGATATTCAGGCCCAAGAATCTGTTTGTATCATTGGCACATCTGGCTGCGGAAAATCTGTCACATTAAAATGCCTGCTTGGCTTAATTACCCCTGATAGCGGTTCAATCCTGGTGAATGGCGTTGAGACTGTTGGCCAATCTCGTAGAGCGCGTGAAGATATGTTGCGCCAATTTGGTATGACATTTCAATTTGGCGCGTTGTTTGATTCTTTGCAGATTTGGGAAAATGTTACTTTTCGTTTGCGGCAGCGCACGAAATTAACACGGCAGGCGGCTCGTGATGTGGCTGCAGACATTGTCACACAACTAGGGTTAGGGGCACATGTTATAGATCAATATCCAGCTGAATTATCAGGCGGAATGCAAAAGCGTGTCGCCCTCGCCCGGGCAATTGCTGACAAGCCAGAGATTTTACTATTTGACGAGCCGACCTCAGGGCTAGATCCCATCACGGGAGGCGTAATCGATAATCTTATTATTGATCAAGTGAAGAAACTTGGCGCAACGACCCTAACTATTTCGCATGATATGGCATCTGTCAGACGCATAGCCGACAAGGTTGCCATGGTCCATAAGGGCAGAATCATCTGGTTTGGTGCTGTGACAGATATGGATAATACAGGTGTGCCTGAGGTTGACCAATTTGTGCATGGGGAGCCTTTTGGGCCGTTAACAACAGGTAATTCTGACTAATGGCCAAACCACAAACAAGCTATCATTGCCAGTCATGTGGCTTTGCTGCCGCCAAATGGACCGGAAAATGTGATGGCTGTGGCGCTTGGAACAGCCTTATTGAAGAGAAGATCGAACAAAAGCCTGGCATAGGCAAATCTAAAGCTGGCCGTATGATGGCGTTGGAATCCTTAACGCCGAAAGAACCACAAAAGCCAGTTATCAGACAAAAATCTGCTATGGATGAGTTTGATAGAGTTATGGGCGGCGGCATTGTGCCAGGCTCTGCAACACTTATTGGCGGCGACCCCGGAATTGGCAAATCAACTTTACTGCTCCAGCTTGTATGCCAGTTAGTATCGAACGGTCATCAAACTGCTTATGTATCTGGCGAGGAATCTGCGGATCAGGTGCGTATGCGTGCACAGCGCCTTGGCCTTGGCCATACGGATGTAGGTTTGGCAACGGCAACCAACGCCATGGATATTGCCGAAACTATCCGGCGTGAACCAAATTTGGATGTGGTTATCATAGATTCCATCCAAACCATGTATCTGCCAGGTTTAGACTCTGCACCTGGTACCGTATCACAAGTGCGTGCATCGGCCCAAGAACTGACCAGAGCTGCCAAGACTAGCGGCGCAGCTGTTATCTTTGTGGGCCATGTAACAAAGGATGGGGCTATAGCCGGGCCGCGTGTATTGGAACATATGGTTGATACTGTTCTGTATTTTGAAGGTGATCGCAGTCATCATTTCCGCATTTTACGTGGTGTAAAGAATCGTTTTGGCGCTACCGATGAAATTGGCGTCTTTGAAATGACCGAAAATGGGTTGCAGCAGGTTCCGAACCCGTCAGAATTATTTTTGGCTGATAGAACAGAATCCGTAGCAGGCACAGCCGTACTTGCCGGTATGGAAGGAACACGGCCATTACTTGTTGAAATTGAAGCTCTTGTTGCGCCTTCATCTTTAGCATCGCCAAGACGCAATGTGGTCGGATGGGATAATAGCCGGCTTGCTATGCTCACGGCTGTGTTAGAGGCACGATGCGGTGTCCCTCTATCCGGACGTGATATTTTCTTAAATGTGGCTGGCGGCATGAAAATACAGGAACCGGCTGCTGATATGGCTGTTGCGGCAGCACTCATCTCATCAGTCACAGACAGGCCGCTACCGCAACGCACAGTGTTTTTTGGAGAAGTGGCCTTAAGCGCAGAAATCCGGCAGGTGGCGCAGGCAGATGCACGCTTAAAAGAGGCTGCCAAATTAGGGTTTGACCAAGCTATAATGCCAAAACCAAGAAAAAAACTTGCGTCGCCATCAGGGCTGGGATTAGCTCAACCAGCATCTTTAATAGAACTGATTGAGATTTTAGGCGGTCTTAGCGAGTAATTAGGATAGCGGGGGTGTTCATGTCTTTTTTAACAATGCTGAATTTCGTTGATTTTATTGTTATTGGCGTTCTGACTATTTCCGCGATTTTATCTACTTTGCGTGGTATGACACGCGAATTTCTAGGTTTAGCAGGTTGGTTTATAGCAATTTTTATTGCAAACCTGACAGCTCCACAGCTTGAGCCTGTCATTTCGGACTACCTGAATATTGATGTTCTTGTCCCTATTCTGGCGTGGACATTTCCGTTTATAACAAGCGTAGTTGTTTGGTTTATTATTGCCACGCTCATATCTCCGGGCCTCAAGAAAGCTGGCTTGGGGGCATTGGACAAATGGTTTGGCGCCTTTTTTGGACTCGTAAGAGGGGCACTTTTTGTTGTGGTTGCCTATCTTGGGGGCGCTGTCCTGCTAGATGGTGAAAGCAATTTGCCATCGGCTGTCTCTACATCTATTTCAGGGGAATCGTCACGTACTATTCTGAGCATTGCTCAACCAATTGTTCCTGTAGGGTTTAGAGATATGTTAGAACAGGTCCAAACGGTGGATATTCAGATTGAGGATTTGGCCCCTGATGCGCCTGAACTTGTCGAACGTGGCAAAGAAAATGTAGAAACAGGCACTACAAATATTACAGACCAACTTGATTTGCTTGAAGATGAACAAAATTAATCTTGGAACAAGCCAGATAAGCCTAAGCAGTATTATAATGGAATTTTAGACGTGACAGTTACAACCTCCCCCTTCGATGCAGATAAGCTAAATGAAGAATGTGCTGTATTCGGCATTTACGGTTCATCTGAAGCCGCTGTATTAACAGCTCTAGGCTTGCATGCATTACAACATAGGGGCCAAGAAGCCACTGGAATGGTTAGCTTTGATGGCGTGCATTTCCGGGCTGGTCGCGGTTTAGGCCATGTCAGCGAAAATTTTAGTGCCGGCTCAGAAAAGCTAAAAAAGCTCGTTGGTCATTCAGCTATCGGACATAATCGCTATTCAACGACAGGCGAGTCAGAAACACGTAATATTCAGCCTTTCCTGGCTGAATTGGCCTTTGGACAATTTGCCCTTGCCCATAATGGCAATTTAACCAATGCAGAGCGCCTGCACCGCTCTCTTGTTGAGACAGGTAGCCTGTTTCAATCAACAACAGATACAGAATCCATAATCCATCTTGTAGCACGGTCACATCAAAATGAACCGACCGAGCGTATCAAAGAAGCACTCATGCAGATTGAAGGTGCCTACGCGCTTGTTTGTCTGATAGATGATAAAATGATCGGGATGCGAGATGCCCTTGGTATTAGACCGCTTGTTCTCGGCAAGCTTGATGATGCATATGTTCTAGCCTCGGAGACCTGTGCGTTCGACATTATAGGGGCTGAGTATATAAGAGATATCGAAGCTGGTGAGATGGTCATAATCGATAAGGATGGTGTGCAGTCTCATAAAATCGGCAAAGCAAAACAAAGCCGTTTCTGTGTCTTTGAATATATCTATTTTGCAAGACCTGACTCAAATTTAGAAGGACGGTCTGTCTATAAGGCACGCAAGGAAATTGGCGCTGTTTTGGCCAAAGAGTCACCAGTTGCAGCGGATATCGTTATCCCTGTGCCTGATTCCGGCGTTCCGGCAGCTCTAGGCTACGCAGAGGCAGCGCATATACCGTTCGATTTAGGCATTATTCGAAATCATTATGTTGGCAGAACATTTATTCAACCAACACAAGCTGATAGATCATCAGGCGTTATGATGAAACATAATGCAAATGCTGATTTGGTCAAAGATAAGGATATTATCTTAGTTGACGATTCTATCGTCAGGGGCACCACATCTCGCAAAATTGTCAAAATGATGCGTGATGCAGGTGCAAAATCTGTTCACATGCGTATTGCAAGCCCACCAACAACAAATCCATGCTTCTATGGTGTTGACACGCCTGAAAAAGAAAAACTGATGGCAGCCCGAATGACCGTAGATGAAATTGCCAAAGAGATTGGTGCTGACTCACTTGCTTTCATATCTCTTGATGGGTTGTATCAAGCAATGGGGGAGTCAGCGCGTAATAATGACTCCCCACAATTTTGCGATGCCTGTTTTACAGGCGAGTATCCTATCGAAAAAATAGGCAGCAGCGCATATGAAAGGTCAGATGATGGCATCGCTTGACGGTAAAGTAATTCTCGTAACAGGCGCGAGCCGCGGGTTAGGCAGAGCAACTGCACTTGCTTGTGCAGAAGCTGGTGCAGAACTCATAATCACTGCACGCACATTGGCCGGACTTGAAGAGCTCGATGATGAGATCACTGCAATTGGCGGTCAGGCAACCATTGTAGAGATGGATGCTTTGGATTATCAAGCAGCACCACGTCTTGCCAGTGCAATTCAACAGCGATGGGGTAAGCTAGACGGATTTGTAGCTAATGCTGGACAACTTGGCCAGCTCGCTCCACTACCACATATTGAAGCTGATGTTTTTGAGCGCACCTTGAATGTTAACCTAACAGCTATTTGGTATCAAATTAGTGCTTTTGATGCTTTGTTAAGAGCCGCCCCTGCTGCTCGCTCCGTGCTCGTATCATCCAGTGTGGCTCATGGAAGTCGAGCCTTTTGGGGGGCCTATGCAATTTCCAAAGCCGCTTTAGAAGCTATGGGACGCACATGGGCAGCTGAGAGCGAACAAACCAATATGAGGATAAATATGCTTGATCCTGGTGCAATGGCGACAGCTATGCGTGCTTCTGCATTCCCAGGTGAGGATCAAGCAACACTGCCGACAACTAAGGATGTTGCTCCTCTTATTGTTGAGATGTTAAATCCAGATTTTGACCAACATGGCGCTTTAATATCTGCCAGAGACTGGCGAGAAACCAATAAAGGCTGATCAAAGTATTATATCTTGCGGCGACTAGATTATTTTTGTGGACGTTTCTTTAGGCGTTTCTGAAACCGAACGGGCGTAATCATATCTATGATTTCACTGTCTATACCGGCCGGTCGCCCTGCCAGCTGACGTGCCAACACTTCACCAAGAAGCGGCGCTAATGTAAGGCCTCTTGCGCCTAATGCACTAATTATAGACAAATTATCACCATATGCCCCTAATAAAGGCCATCTATCTGAGGTTGCCAACCTTCGTGATACGCGCCCTTTTAAACCACGAATTTCTGCGCCCATACGCAAGGCCTCTGGCATTAGAGATATATTATGTATGTGAGCCTCATCTGTAATATCTAAAGCGGCATCTTTATCAAAACTTGCACCGGCAATAAAATGGCCATCTCTGTCTGCAGCTATATACCCCCCATAATGCAAGGCTATTTTCAGCCCGCGCATGCGATTATCTTGCGGAAAATAGCTAAGCTGACCCGATGTAACCTGCAGTGGCAATGGCGGACAATCTAACATCTCCAACAAATCAGGCAGGTCTGAACCTGCCGCAAGCACGAGATGTGAAACGATGATATCAGATGTAGACTCAAATTCTATTTTCCAGCCATCTGGCACGCGCGAGACTGATGATAGAGCGTCTCCCACTATCATATCACTGCCCTCAGCAAGGTGATGTGTGAGCTGTACTGGCGATATCACCTGTGCACGAGGATAATAAATACCGCCAACACCAAGTTCTATGCCTGTAAATTTTTCTACGCCATCAAGGTCAAGCATTTCAAACAAATCACGAGGCCATCCTTGTTGTGCAAGTTTCCTGTGACGATCCAACTCACGTTCTGGCATATCAAGCGCTACCGTACCTTTAGAGATAACTGCGCCTGCCGCAATGGCAATATCGCAAGCACGCGAAAATGCTGAAATAGATAGCCTGGAAATAGGATGATTATCTACCCGTAGTCGCGGCGACTGCAAACCGAGAGGATTTCCAGATGCTGCACCTGCTAAGGATGCACCCTGTTCTATTAGCACATGCGAAATGCCAACCTGTCGTAAGCCTGAGGCAATAGCAGCACCAGCAATACCCCCTCCTAAAATAGCTACTGATTTTGGCACTGTGCTAGTGGCTGTTTGACCATTTTTATAGGTACCAACCAGCATATCGCGCTTGCGCCCAAAGCCAGGCCGTTTTGCAAGCGAAAAACCAGCCTCGCTTAATGCTGTCCGCACAGATGCAGCTACTGTAAATGTTGCTAATCGTGTGTCAGATGTTGAGAGACGCGCTATCTGATTACATATGTCAGGAGACCATAAATCTGTATTTTTCGACGGTGAAAACCCATCTAAAAACCAAATATCTGCAGCAAATTGCTGACGCTTCATCAAAATGCCTGCCTCGCCATAATGCAGATGCAGATGAATTTGCCCCTCCATGAGCGTTCGAAAATGTGCACCAGGCCATCTTGGCGGTAATTGCGCACGAATTTCCGAGGAATATCTTCCTATTTCAGGAAAAGGCCTATGGGCGACTTCAATAAGCTCAGATGTGAGAGGGCAAGCCTCAAAACTAATATAGTCAATTTTGGTTTTCGCACCAATCCTATGCATAAGTTGCATCAAGGCTGCCAGATTTAAACCTGTACCAAATCCGGTTTCTGCAATCACTAGATGATCACTATTCAAAAGGCGCGTTTTTATGTCTGTGCCGTCTAGAAAAACATATTGGCTTTCTGCCAACCCATTTTCATTCGAAAAGAATATATCATCATGCTGTGTGGAGCGCAGTACACCCTCTTCAACAGAGACATCTAAGGGGCGCAAGCGTGCATGTGCATCTTTCATCGCTGCATCCTGCATTTTTTTCCTTTTCTGAAAATCCTAATCCGGCGATCATAGGGTTGGACGGTGAATCGACCTTATACAAACTCTATAAGAGGGCTATTCATGTACCATATTTATAAGTTGCTGTTACAACAATTTATCTCTGTTGGCACGCTGAACATCCAACTCTCATCGGGTGAATTCATCAAAGCTGCAGGACAGCAAAGCGGGCTAGAGACCACAATTGGCCTGAAAAATCGTCATAGCTTCAAACGTTTTATCCACAATCCTGAACTCGCTATTGGCGAGTTATATATGACGGGTGATTTATGGATAATACAGGGCACATTAGAAGATTTCATAAAACTGTTGCATGACAATCAACAACAATGGGAACAACATCTTTTGGGCCGCTATACTCGCTATATTCATAAATTACTATATGTCTTCAAGCCGGTAAACACACTCGGTAAGTCAAAGCGAAATGTGGCACATCATTATGACCTTGATGACCGGCTTTATGACACGTTTTTAGATCCATGGCGGCAATATTCTTGTGCCTATTTTGCATCCCCGCAGATGGACCTTGAGTCAGCTCAAGAATTAAAGCTGGCGCGGCTTGGCGCTAAATTACATCTAAAGCCAAATCTTTCAGTTCTCGATATTGGCTGCGGTTGGGGTGGACTTGCCTATGCGTTGCGCCTATTTGAACCTAGCATGAGGGTAAAGGGTATTACCTTGTCAGAAGCGCAACATGGCTATGCTAATGCGCAAAGGCCCCTTTGGGGTGACAAAGATATACACTCCCCTGAATTTTCAATAGAAGATTATCGGCGCCTAGATACCCAGTTTGATAGAATCGTTTCGGTTGGCATGTTTGAACATGTCGGATTAGAAAATTACTCTGTATTCTTTCAAAAATTGGCATCTTGCTTAAAACCGGATGGTGCTGCTGTCATTCATACGATTGCTCGATTTGGCGCACCGCACCCCACAAATCCATGGATAGAAAAATATATTTTTCCAGGTGGGTATCTTCCTAATATTGGTCAAATTCATACAGCTATTCATAAAGCTGGCCTATTCATAACAGATATTGAAATTATGCGCCTGCATTATGCAGATACTTTGAAAATATGGCGTAACCGGTTCCTTGAACAAAAAGATAGATTCACTGAGATTTATGACGAGCAATTTGTCAGAATGTGGGAATTTTATTTACTTGGCAGTGAATATTATTTTCGGTCAGGTGCTGGCATGGTTTTGCAGATTCAACTGGCGCATCAGCAGGATGCTGTGCCATTAACAAGAAGCTATATATCCAAAACTACAAAAGAATATGTGAAACGATTATGTCAGGTGAGAAATTCTGGGAAACAAAATCATTATCCGACATGACACCTGAAGAATGGGAATCGCTATGTGATGGATGCGGTAAATGCTGTGTTTTGAAACTCCAAGATGAAGATACAGAAGAGATTTTCAGCACAGATGTCGGTTGCAAATTACTGAATTGCCAAACAGCAAAATGTAGCAATTATACCAACCGTAAGAGCATTGTGCCTGATTGTATTATCTTGACACCCGAAACACTCTCACAGTTGAGCTGGATGCCAAAAACTTGTGCCTATCGTCGTCTTGATGAAGGGAAAAGCCTGCCAGATTGGCATCCACTTATCACGGGACAAGCAGATAGTCCTAAACGCGCTGGGCACTCAGTTGCTGGACGAATATTCCCAGAAACAACTATTGCAGATGAAGATATGCCAGACCATATAACAGATTGGGATGAATGTTCATAAAGGTGGAAATCTGAATGCCAAATTTTGATTTGCGTTGGGTCTGGGTAATTTTATTGGTGCTATTCGCCATAGCCTATATTTGGCGTGATGTATCAGGTGTTGGAAATCCAGACTGGATGAAATGTAAAGAGTCACTGGCAACACAGATGTTTACTGGAAGCTGCACCTTACGTGACAGCTATCAGACTTCTGCAAATTAGACATAAAGTTTAGGCTGCGAGACCCCACCGATGGCGAAGATGGTAAAAAAGGGAAACCTACCAGAAAAAATCTGCCTTGTATGCGAGAAACCCTTTGCCTGGCGCAAAAAATGGTCTCGTGACTGGGACTCTGTGAAATATTGCTCTGAGAGATGTCGGCGCACAGGCGCGCCGAAACCCTAGCCATTTTAGCTGTCTATCAGACGTTGCAATGTCTCAACCGTATCTGCCTCCTTAGCAGCCTTGTCCCATCGAATGGCCCGAAAACGCGGAAACCGCATTGCCAATCCAGATTTGTGGCGCTTGGACATAGACAAAGAGTCAAAAGCGACCTCTATCACAAGAGATTTTGCAACCTCTCGAACTGGTCCGAATTTTTGGATAGTATTTTCACGAACAAATTTATCAAGCCGTTTTAATTCAACATCTGTAAATCCAGAATAGGCCTTACCAACCGGCACTAATTCAGGCGTGTTGTCAGTGATACGCCAGGCTCCAAATGTAAAATCAGAATAAAAAGATGACCGCTTCCCATGTCCGCGTTGTGCATACATAATTACAACATCTGCTGTTAAGGGGTCCCGTTTCCATTTAAACCACTCCCCCTTAATGCGGCCAGATTTATAGTCACCATCTTGCCTCTTTAGCATGAGACCTTCAATCAAGCCGCCCATTCTGCAGGCATCTCGCATTTGATTTAATTCCTCTAAATTTGTGCCGGCTACAACAGTGGATATATCAATTTTATCTGTATCCAACTGAGGGAGTATCGTTTCTAGATGCTTGCGACGTTTGCGAAGTGATAATCTGCGCAGGTCATCTTCACCATCAAATAGAATATCATAGACTCGTAGAAATACTGGATGTGTCTCTTGTAATTTTGCAGATGGTTTCTTTCTATTTAATCGTTGTTGTAAATCTTGAAAGCTACCAATTTCACCTGGTGTTCCAGCCAACAATTCTCCATCTAGAACACCCTGCCACTTTATTGGCAAAATCATATCAGGGAAACTCGCATTAATATCATCGCCAGACCGTGAAAAGAGCTTTACCCCCTCTTCTGCTGATACAAATTGCACGCGAGCTCCATCCCACTTCCACTCAATCTGATACTCTACCAGATCCATTTTTGCTAAATCAGGCTCCTCTAACGGATGGGCGAGCATTAATGGACGAAACACAGCTCTTCCCTCAGCATTTGGGCGTTCTGCTTTCCCTTCTAACCATGCAAATAATTCTGTGTAAGGCACAGATATTATGGGCCAGATTTCCTCTATTTGTTCAACGGGTGTATTGTAGGCATCTGCCAGAGCAAGGCGTGCCATCCGCGCTGATACACCAACACGCATGCCGCCAGTAGCCAGTTTTAGCAGAGCCCAGCGTTGTGCCTCTGGCAAGTTATACAGCCAGCCCTTCACAAGCTCCGATGCAGCAGGCCTGCTTGCTAGCTGTAGATGTTCAACAACCTCGCGCAGAAGAAGGGGGCCTATATTAACGCGGTCTCTTTCTGGCCAGACGAGTGCCGTTGTCTCCGCAAGATCACCGACAAAATCGTAAGATAGAGCAAATAAGTCTGGATCTACAACCTGACTTGCCAGTTCCCGCACTAAACCCGCCTTTACACTTTTAAAGCTTAGCTCACCAGTTAAAGCAGCTAGCCCATATCCTCTATCCGGGTCGGGCGTTTGTTTTAGCCAATCACTCAAATAGGTCAGCTTGACCTGCCGCCGCGGTGAGAAAATTAAATGCTCTAATAATTCTGCAAATGCCTGCATCAGGTTTCCTCATCATATCCGATGAGAGATAAGGCTTCAGCCGGAATGCCCATTTGTGCACAAGCATGGATCAGCGCATCCTCACGACCATGGGTCACCCATACTAATTTGGGTGCAATTTGCTCTATCGTCATAAGCAAGTCAGCCCAGTCAGCATGATCTGATAATATTAATGGAAGCTCGACACCTCTTTGTTTTGCCCGCTGCCGGACTTGCATCCAGCCTGATGCGAATACCACCATTGGATCTGGAAGCCTCTGTGCCCATTTTGCAGATAAGGCTGATGGCGGTGCTATGATAAATTGCCCTTTTAGATAATCTTGCGGCACGCCACGCTCACCAATCGTCGCAGATTGTAAATCACCAAGATTGACACCGTGCGTCTCATATAAGCGGCAAAGAGGCTGGATTGCGCCATGCAGATATATTGGTGCATCCCAACCCGCCTCTCTTAAAAGCGCAATAATGCGCTGAGCCTTACCTAGCGAATAGGCACCAATCACGATAGACCTATCAGGAAATAGAGCTTGTGCATCAAGCAACTTTTGAATCTCACTTGCCGGGTCTGGATGCCGGAAAACAGGCAAGCCAAATGTTGCCTCTGTAATGAATATATCACATGGAACAACTTCAAATGGTTCGCAGGTTGGATCTGCTTTCCGCTTATAGTCGCCAGCTGCTATTATACGTGTTGCATTATGTTCAAGAATGATCTGCGCAGAGCCTAAAACATGTCCAGCTGGTGCCGTTCGTATTTTAACAGTTTGCAAATCAAGACTATGCCCATACGGGAGAGGTGTCGTTTTTTCAGCAAAATTATCACCATAGCGAGATGCCATGATAGCAAGTGTTTCCGGCGTGGCTATAACATGCTTATGCCCAGCCCGCGCATGATCAGCATGCCCATGGGTAATAAGTGCTGTCTGCACTGGCTTAACTGGGTCAACAAATGCATCAGCTGGCGCAACATACATGCCTGCATCATGTATTTCTATCCAGCCCTTATCCATGGCTGTGCCCTTCAGTAAGACAACCATAGAGATGTGGACAGCTTCTCAACATGTCAGCCTTACTTTTGAAGACCAAATAATTTTGTCCAGTCTGTCTCAGACAAATCACGTAAATCCTGACGGCGTTCGGCACCTGTCTTATAGGCCTGTATAACCGATGGACGTTGATTCAGCCGTAATATCCAATCTTTGACATTTGGATAGTGATCAATATCCACATGCTGGCGCTCATAGGTCCGTGTCCATGGCAAGGTCGCGATATCAGCAATAGATAGGGCGTCCCCTACAATAAAATCACGCCCATTCAAGCGGCGATCAAGAACACCATAAAGGCGGTTTGCCTCGTTTGAATAGCGTGTGATTGCATAATCTAATTTTTCACGTGCATAAAAATTAAAATGATGCGCCTGCCCTAGCATTGGTCCAAAACCAGCAATTTGCCAATTCAGCCATTCCAACGTTTCAATTCTAAGGCGGAGATCAGAGGATAATAGTCGTCCAGCTTTTTCAGCCAAATAGAGCAAGATAGCGCCAGATTCAAAGACCGATATAGGCTGACCATCTGGACCATTATGGTCAATAATGGCTGGCATTTTGTTGTTAGGCGAAATTTTCAAAAATTCGGGGTCAAACTGCTCATCATTACCAATATCTACAAAATTTATCCTATAGTCTAAGCCTAATTCTTCGAGTGCTATAACAATTTTG
>WTHY01000113.1 GCA_011522945.1 Alphaproteobacteria bacterium | reverse complement strand
ACACAGGATCGATCAGGCCAAAGATATAGTCATAGCAAAAATGCCTAATTTATACACATTGTTAGTTTATTTTGCCTATTATTTAATCATTTTAATAGCATCTCCAATGCACCCTAACCTATGACTCCCACCGGAAGAGGAAAGCTCTACAAGGAGCGCATACATCAACTAGCCTTTTGTTTTATTTTGAGGGGAAACTAATGGTTCGTTCTCTATTCGCCATCATCGCGATGGCCCTTTTACCATCCACGGCATTTGCTGCGATTGACACAGGTGACTCAGCCTGGATTCTCACGGCAACTGCGCTTGTTCTATTTATGACACTGCCAGGTCTAGCACTTTTCTATGCTGGGCTTGTTCAATCCAAAAACATTGTATCTGTGCTTATGCATCATTTTGCAGTCGCGTGCTTATGTTCTGTGCTTTGGGTTGTTGCTGGCTACTCAATCGCCTTTTCAGAGGGCGGTGCATGGTTTGGTGACCTGAGCAATCTGTTCATGTCAGCTATTACAACTGAGTCAGTATCAGGGACAATTCCTGAGTCGCTGTTTGCAGCATTCCAGATGACATTTGCCGTAATCACACCTGCCCTTGTTATTGGTGCATATGTTGAGCGTATCAAATTCTCAGCGGTGCTGATTTTCTCAGGCCTCTGGTTGCTGGTAGTATATGCGCCTGTCACACACTGGGTGTGGGGCGGCGGCATTATGGCCAGCTGGGGCGTTATGGATTTTGCTGGCGGTATTGTTGTGCACGCAACCGCTGGTACAGCCGCGATTGTTGCAGCCCTTGTCATCGGCAAGCGTGCAAGCTTCCCAGCCACACAACCACCACACGCACCGGCCCTGACAATGATGGGCGCCAGCATGCTATGGGTTGGCTGGTTTGGCTTTAATGGCGGTTCGGCGCTGGCAGCTGGCCAGGGCGCAGCCATGGCCTTGCTTGTGACACACATTTCTGCAGCAGTTGCCTCTCTTGTTTGGATGTTCATTGAATGGCGCAAATTTGGCCGCCCCTCACTTGTTGGCATGGTCACAGGTATGGTTGCCGGTCTTGCGACTGTAACACCTGCTTCAGGTTTTATCGGCGTCCCAGGCGGTATCATTCTTGGTCTTGCTGGTGGCTATATCTGTTATGTAGGTGTTGACCTGATACGTGGACGTCTGCAGATTGATGATTCATTAGATGTATTCGCGGTTCACGGCGTAGGCGGTATCCTTGGCTCTCTACTCGTAGCCTTCTTAGCAACTGATACATTCTCAGGGCTTGGTCTTCCAGAGGGCGCAACATCTGCTAGCCAGTTCATGGTACAGTTTTATTCTGTAGCAATAACAGTGATTTGGACAGCTATAGCGTCTTATCTCATCTTCAAGATTGCAGCTGTGTTTGGCGGCCTGCGTGTTGATGGTGATGCGGAAGTCGAAGGTCTCGACTTGTCTCAACATGGTGAGCGTGGCTACCATAATAGCTAGTTGGTTACGTCTTAAAGGAGTAAGATAATGAAATATATCATTGCGATTATCAAACCATTTAAGTTGGATGAAGTCAGAACCGCTCTGACAGATATCGGCGTTGAAGGCTTAACCGTATCAGAGGTAAAGGGATTTGGACGTCAACGCGGCCAAACAGAAATTTACCGAGGCTCTGAATATACCGTTGCCTATGTACCAAAGGTGAAGCTGGAAATTGCAGCAACTGATGCAGTTGCTGAACAGGTCGTTTCTACCATTCGTGAAACAGCCGCTTCAGATAAGATTGGTGATGGCAAAATCTTTGTTCTGGATATGCAAGATGCTATTCGCATCCGTACAGATGAACATGGCGATGCCGCACTCAGCTAATAGCTGACTGATAAACCTATCTAAAAAAGGCGCTGTCTGTAGTCAGCGCCTTTTTTATTGAGACAATCTCCAAAACCGGCTGATTATATATGATTATGGGATGCAGTTTGTGCCATTTCCCATTCCAAGAGAACATCTTGATCTGTCTCCGCAGCACTATCAAACAAAGTCTGCCACTTCCCTTTAGGGTCAAGTCTGGAAGCTGCCCAAATTGCCATGCCACGCACTAGCGGGTCTGAAAAAGCAAAGAGCGGCATAATATCTACCAACAGGTCTGAGGCACCAGAATTGCCAGCAGCAATCAGCACATTCCTAAGAAATCTTGGATAGCCCGCGCGCCTTACTGGCGTACCTGCAAAGCGTTTGCGAAATCGTGTTTCATCTAGTTGTAGCAAGTCTGACAAATCTGCGAGCCCTAAATCTGCTTTGCTTTTGAGCTTTGGGTGCGCAGCTTCTGAAGCAAATTTATTCCAAGGGCAAACAGCAAGACAATCATCACAGCCAAAAATACGATTACCTATTAAGGAACGAAATTCGGCATCAATCACACCCTTATGCTCAATCGTAAGGTAGGAGATACAACGACGTGCATCTAGTTTGTATGGCGCAGGAAACGCATTTGTAGGACAAATATCAAGACAGGCTGTACAACTACCACATTGATCTCGTGCTGGGATATCTTCTGGGAGCGCCCCATCTGTCAATATGGTGCCTAGAAACAACCATGATCCAAACTCTGATGAGACGAGATTTGTGTGTTTCCCCTGCCAGCCCAGACCTGCCTGAGACGCTAAAGGCTTTTCCATAAGTGGTGCTGTATCCACAAAAACCTTAACTTGCCATCCAGTTTTGGCAGCGAGCTGTCCGGCTAGTTGTTTCAACTGACCTTTGATTACATCATGATAATCTTTAGCACGCGCATAAACTGAAATATTGCCTGCATCCTGACATTTCAGATTTTCCATCGGGTTATGATCAGGTCCATAATTACTGGCCAGAATAATGGCAGACTTTGCCTCAGGCCACATGGCTTTGGGGTTCTTGCGGCGCTCGGCCGTTTCCGCAAGCCAGGTCATATCACCCTGATAGTTACTATCTAGAAACGCCTCTAGACGCTCTTGGATGATTTCTGGCAAATCTGCTTTCGTGACAGCGACTTTATCAAAGCCTGCCTTTTGGGCCTTATCTTTTAACCAGTCTCGCAAATTTTGCATTAGACCATCCTATGCCAATCAAGGCTATATGGGATCAATATCCCCTAATGCCTGAGTGGCATGAAACTCTGTTGCGAATGTATCAAATTTCCCAGTTTCAATGGCCTGACGAATGCCTGCCATCAAATCCTGATAATAGGTCAAATTATGCCAGGTGAGCAGCATTAGGCTCTGGACCTCTTCAGCCTTAAAGAGGTGATGTAGATATCCGCGTGAATAATTCTGGCAGGCAGGGCAACGACACGCCTCATCTAGAGGCCTGTTATCCTCTGCATGACGCGCATTTTTCAAATTCACAGTCCCGCGGCGTGTAAATCCCTGCCCTGTACGCCCTGAGCGTGTTGGCAGCACACAGTCAAACATATCAATACCGCGCCGCACAGATTCAACTAAATCCGCAGGCTTTCCTACACCCATAAGATAGCGCGGCTTGTCTGCTTGCATGTACGGAGTTGTGAAACTTAGTGTTTCCAGCATGGCTTCCTGACCTTCGCCTACAGCAAGCCCGCCAACTGCATAGCCTTCAAATCCGATTTCTAATAGCTTTTCTATGGATTCACGGCGCAAATCCTCAAATACAGACCCCTGTACAATACCAAATTGGCCATAGCCTTTTCGGTCGATAAATGCATCACGAGACCGCTTAGCCCAGCGCATCGAAAGCTGCATACTTTCATCAGCCTGCGCTTTTGTGGCTGGATATGGTGTGCACTCATCAAAGGCCATTGTGATGGTCGCATCTAGCTTATATTGGATGTCAGTTGAAATTTCCGGTGTTAACAAATGTTTTGAGCCGTCCAGATGTGATTTGAACGTAACACCATTTTCATCCAACTTACGCAGCGGACCAAGCGACATAACCTGAAACCCGCCTGAATCTGTTAATAACGGCCCGTGCCAATTCATCATTTTGCGCACACCACCGAGAAGCGCTACCCTATCTGGTCCTGGCCGTAGCATCAGATGGTATGTGTTAGATAAAATAATGTCAGCGCCTGTAGCTTTCACTGACTCTGGCATCATACCTTTGACAGAGGCAGCAGTTCCAACGGGCATGAAAGCAGGCGTTTGCACATCACCCCACGCTGTTTCAACAACACCGCGCCGGGCCGCACCATCAGTTGCAATTTGCTGAAATCCAAATGCTTTTTTTGGCGTTTCACTCATATCCCGTCCTGCCTCTGCAACAAGCATGCATCACCATAGCTGAAAAAGCGATAATTTGTGTCAATGGCATGCTGATAAGCCTTTAGCATAAAGGCACGTCCAGAAAAGGCACTCACCAACATTAACAAGGTGGATTTCGGTAAATGAAAATTGGTTAGCAGCATATCTGCTACACCAAATTGAAATCCCGGCGTAATGAAAATATCTGTATCTCCGGTGAAAGGGGCCAGTTGTCCAGATATGGCATAAGCACTTTCCATAATTCGAAGAGAGGTCGTGCCTACACAAATCACGCGGCCACCAGCAGCTTTGCAGGATTTTATTGAGTCTATAACTGTCTCTGATACAGATCCCCATTCAGAATGCATCTTATGGTCGGCAATAGTCTCAACCTGAACTGGCAGGAATGTCCCTGCCCCGACATGCAGTGTCACCTCGGCAATTCCAATTCCCTTAGACTGCAATGAGTCATAAAGCTGAGGTGTGAAATGCAGACCTGCTGTTGGCGCTGCCACGGCACCACTATGACGAGCAAACAGCGTCTGATAGTCAGCATCGTCAGCATCATCCTTACCCTCTGGACGCTTAATATAGGGGGGCAGCGGCATGCGGCCATAAGCTAATAACATTTCATCAAGCTGCGTCCCCGCAACATTGAATTGCAATGTTATCTCGCCTTTTTCATGACGTTCAATAACCGTTGCTGAAAACCCTTCGGCAAACTGTATCTCTACTCCAGCACTACATTTACGTGCCGGCTTTGCAAATGCGCGCCAGATGGCGCTATCATCTCGTTTGTGAAGCGTAATGCCAACCTTGCCAGCACCAATTTGGCCTGTAAGCTGGGCAGGAATGACTTTTGTATTATTCACGATCAGCAAATCATTTGGACGCAGCAAGTCAGGCAGATCGTAAATATGCCGATCTGCCAGCTGGCCACCTGTACAATCAAGCAAACGAGCGGAATCCCTTGGCTCTACAGGCTTTTGCGCAATTGCCTCAGCAGGCAATTCAAAATCAAAATCAGATAATTTCATAATAAGATCAATAAATTTGCAAAATACCACAAACCTGACGGCTTGCATTTCGTACAACTAGACATTGTACTTTTGCCTCTAGCATAATGTCTTCTGCTTCTGCCATCATAGCATCTGG